>CAYSWL010000015.1:0-28901 GCA_964434745.1 uncultured Candidatus Bathyarchaeia archaeon
AGTTGTATAAAAAATTCCTACTAAAAACATTTAACATCGCTACCTTAATGCATGATAGCTTAAAATGGTCACACTGTACTTGTTTTGATACAATAGTGAAATACCCCAAACAAAACGTGATATTATAATTCACAATAATATTTTAGAAGAATTCAGTATTTTTAGGTTATTAAAGAATGTAAAAAAGAAAGAATAATTGCTCATAACTGATCGGGCTAATAAATTTTTAATAAAGATTTAGCTTGTAAGTAAAAAAAAGACTATGGTTTTCTATGCGGGGTTGAGCTTTAAAGTAAGTGAAGCAACTATTTTACCAAGCGCTTCACATTGCATAATACCTTCCTTGGTAGGCGTTCCCGTTAATGCAACTCCATAATGCATATCATCAGGTCGACCAGGAATAATCATACCATGAATGAGCATTGCAATAATCATTGAAAGTAAAGTAGTTTCACCTCCTGAGGCAATACCTGCAGAATTAGTAAACACGCCGCCGACCTTTCCAGCAAGCTCCTGCCATACCAAACTATGATCAATAAATGCTTTCATATTTGTTGACATTAAGCCATAGTGAGTTGGTGAACCAAAAATTACACCATCAACAGATAGCAAGTCCTCTTTTTTTGCTTCCTTAACATTTTTCACTATTATCTCGATAGCCCCTGCTTTTTTTGCACCTTCTGCAACAGCCATTGCCATAGTTTGTGTATTACCGGTCTGTGAATCATAAAGTACTATAAGTTTAGCCATTTAATTCGCCAATATTTCTGATGAGATATTGTCGCTAATACATATAATGCTTCATCAGATAGGAAGATAGAGAGCTAGAAAATCAGGTACCTAGATAAATAACTGAATTTATATTTTCAAGGGTTTAAAAAATTAAGTGGAAAAGATTTAGGCATAAATTCTGCTGTAAGGCCGATGTGATGCTGGGGAAATCTTGTAGAATTGGCGGGTCATAATTTTGTCATAGTTTGTATTAAAATGAGTGCAATATTCTTTAACTACGTCTTCAATGATTTTGAGGTCTGATTGGTCTGCTGCTGTAACTTTGACTTCTTTGCCAATATGAGTAACTTCACCGCGAATGTAGAGAACACCACCGTGCATACCTGTACCCACGTGTCGTGCTGGGTGAGTCTGCCCATCTTTGAGGTTTAACCCTAGCACTACTAGAGTACCTCCAGCCATATATTCACCTAGAAAGTCTTGTGCATTGCCACCTACAACCAAGAGCGGTTTCTTATCAAGGTACTCTTTCATGTGGATACCACATCGATAGCCAACTTCATCGCGAATAAACAGCTTTCCGCCTCGCATCCCGTAACCTGTGATATCACCTGCTCTACCATGGATAATTATTTGACCTTCATTCATAGTGTTAGCTATACAGTCCTGCGCGTTACCATGCACTGTGATTATAGGTCCGTTCATGAAGGCGCCTAAGTCGTTACCGGGGGTACCTAAGATATCAATTTTCATGGAACTTTTAATGTCAGTACCTATGTATCGTTGACCATAGACGTTTTTGATTTGTACTTTTTCTACGTTGTGTTGATCAAGTATACGCAGTAGTGTGTTGAGTTCTTTGAAGGGAATATTTTGGGCGTCAATTTTACAGATCTGGTTGCATATTTTTACATTAGACGAGTATCTGGTATCAACTTCTGCGACAAGTTTTTCTTCTAATCGTGTGACCATGTTTATTCACCTGCTAGTTTTATGCCTAAGATTTTAAGCTCAGCGTCTGTTAAGCCAACTCCTCTTAGGTGAAGTCGGTTACCTCGTAGGCTTTCAATAGCGTTTACACCCATGCCACCCATCATATCTTTAATTTCCATTGTCCAGCCACGAAGCAGATTTACTAAACGTTCTGAGGCAATGTCAGGGTTGACACGTTTACTTATCCAAGAGTCACTGGTTGCAATTCCCCAAGGACATTTTCCAGTAAAACACTTTTGACATACCGTACAGCCTATGGCAACTAGTGCGGCTGTTGCTACATATACGGCGTCAGCGCCAAGTGCTATTGCTTTGAGTACATCACCACTGTTGCGAAAGCCACCTGCTGCAACTATAGAGGCTCGGTTTCGTATACCTTCATCTCGCAGTCGCTGGTCTACAGCAGCGATAGCGAATTCAATAGGAATACCAACGTTATCGCGTATAATTTTAGGCGCTGCACCTGTAGAGCCACGTACACCGTCGATTGCTACTATGTCTGCACCTGCTCGAACAACTCCGCTTGCTATAGCAGCTATATTGTGAACAGCCGCAATTTTTACGGAAATTGGTTTGGTATAGTCAGTAGCTTCTTTAAGTGCATAAATCAGTTGCCGCAAGTCTTCAATACTGTAGATGTCATGTTGTGGTGCAGGGGAGATGGCATCACTGCCAATTGGTATCATGCGTGTTCTTGCAACTTCAGGAGTAACTTTTTCCCCCGGCAAATGGCCACCAATACCTGGTTTTGCACCTTGACCAATTTTAATTTCGATTGCTGCACCTGCGTGAAGATACTCACTATGTACGCCGAATCTACCTGAGGCTACTTGCACGATGGTATTTTTTCCATATTTATAGAGACTTTTATCTAGGCCACCTTCGCCAGTATTGAAGTAGGTACCTGCCTGAGTGGCTGCTCGTGCAAGAGATTCATGAACGTTAAGACTGATGGCTCCGTAGGACATAGCACTAAACATTATTGGAGTCTCTAGTGTTAACTGTGGAGACAATTTAGTTTTTAGTGATATATCGCCATTTACATACTCGAACTCTAATGCGTCAGGTTTGGCACCTAAGTATGTACGCATTTCCATAGGTTCTCTTAGAGGATCAATTGAGGGGTTAGTGACTTGGCTAGCGTTTACAAGAATACGGTTCCAGTATGCTAAATTTGGTTTGTCGCTACCCATACCAGTTAGCAGTACACCACCTGTTTCAGCTTGTTTTTTAATGTCTTTTATAGCCTCATATGTCCAGTTTGCATTATCTCGGTATGGATTAGGGTTCTTTTCTATACTTATAGCACCAGTAGGGCACATTATAACACAACGTTTACAGTTTACACAGTTCTCATCTTTGCTGCGAATGACATCATCTTCAGCATCGTAGCTATGTGTATCGTAGGTGCATTGGTTAATACAGGCCTTGCAACGTATACATTTTGATTCATCTCGAACTACTACGTAGTCATTAGGTAGGTAGCTTTTCATTATACTTTTACCCCCTGTTTAGAACTAATTTCAATTAGTTTTTTACCACCGACTCGACCAATGATCGGTTCGCCGCCTCGTGGTGTCCAGAGCTTATCTAGGTAAGGTGAGACTAATCGTATAGCGGCTTCCTCTGAGGATAGATAAAGAGTATCGGCTTTAGTTGCGGCAATCATAGGGCGCAGTTTGATACGGTCTGTTAAACCAATCATTTCACCATGATGAGCTACTATAACGCTAAATGGACCGTTCATAAGTAAACTGCCATAGGTTTGGCGTAAAACCTTAAGAGTATGACTTATCTCAGAGTCAAGGCTATCTATTTCAGACCAGAATGGTGCAGCAAGTATCTGAGAAACTACCTCGATTGGCAAATGTTGACGGCGCATAAGTAAATCGAAAGCGTACGCTAGCACTTCAGTATCAGTTTGCAGAGTGCACTTATAACCATACATTTCAAGGTAGCGACGATTAATACCATAACTTGAAAGCTCACCGTTATGTACAACAGTCCAGTCCAAGACATTAAATGGGTGTGCACCACCCCACCAACCAGGAGTGTTAGTTGGGAAACGACCATGGCAACTCCAGAGGTATCCTTCGTAATCATCAAGGCAGAAGTAGTCGGCTATGTCTTCTGGGTAACCGACTCCTTTAAAGACACCCATATCTTTACCGCTACTAAAGACAAACGCTTTACCTGTTTCAGTATTTATACGCATGACAGCTTGAAGTACAATTTCGTCATCAGCCAAATTTGCGATCCAATTTTTCTTTGTACGTACAAAGTAACGCCACATCAACGGGGGGTCTACTACGTTAGCAGGTCTAGTTTGCATTTCCTCATCATAGATTATGTTGAAGTAGTATGCAAGTATACGATCAGTTTTTTCTTTAGCGTCACGACTTAGATACATTACGTGAAAAGCGTAGTAATCTTTGAAGTCAGGATATATTCCATAAACTGCAAAACCACCGCCCATACCATTGCTTCGGTCATGCATATTTGTTATAGCTCTTACTGGGTCTTTTGAACCAAAGCGTTTGCCGTCTAAGTTCATCATACCAAATATGGAACAGCCGGCGAAATCTTTGTCGTTGCTAAATGGGTTTATACATAGTTTGTCATATTGGTTCACGTTTATTCCTCCGAGAGTAATTTTTCACGTAAGTCTGATGGTAAAGCGGCTAGCCCAAAGGTGTCCAGAAGGAGATTTTGTTTGAACTTTTCTACATTAACATGGTTTTTCATTAGATGGAAGATTATTCCTGCACGCTCTATGGCGTACACGAAAGTCATACCCACTATGATGTTGTTTTTTAGCACTAGTTTTTTGTATATTTTTTTCTCGGGATCGTATTTTACGAGTACCTCATATGCACTTGGATCTTGGGGATTTGCCGTACCAATCGAGATTATGGGGATGCCATAGTATTTTAGCGCACTCATGCTTGTGCCGCCAGCATAGGCAATTTTTTTACTAGCCATATTGTAACCTGCGATTTTGCCTTGCTCATATGCTAGAGGCCAAAGGGGCAGTTGTCGATTTTCATTAGTAACAAAGTCGTGAACTTCAGCAACATCACCACTAGCATATATGTCAGAAGCGCTAGTCTGCATGTAGCTATCAACAACTATACCACGGTTAACTTTGATACCTGCACTAATAGCTAGTTCAGTTCTAGGGGTTACACCTATGGCCATTATTACTACATCACAATGCATAGGTTCACCGTCAGTTAATATTACTCCACCCACTACATCACTGTCCTTGGTTGTGCCGACGATTTTCTGCACTGTAACACCTGTTGCTATATTAAGACCAGCTTTTCGTATGGCAGCTTCAACCATCTTTGACGATATCCCGTCTAATATGAGATTAAGAATGTTATTTTTGTATTCTACAAGTGTTACGTCTAGGCCACGTTTCACAAGTGCTTCAGAAACACTAACTCCTATTAAGCCGCCGCCTATCACAACGACTTTTTTGGCATGGGAATAGTTAATTTTAGTTATTAACTGTTGGGCACTTGATATTGTAGTGAAAGTAAAGACACCATCTTTTTCTATACCCACCATATTTGGAACGAAAGGTTTACCACCAGTAGCAAGTAGAAGCTTTTGGTAACCAATTTTCTCGCCATTGTCAAGTTGTACAGTTTTTTCTTTGCAGTCAATGGCGGTTGCTTTTCTGCCTGTAAGCGCTAGCACACTATACTTTTGCCAAAAGCTTGCATCACGAATCTTCATTTTTTCCATATCAGATTTTCCGCTGACCAGCTCTGAAATCATTGGACGACTATACTGAGGGTAAAATTCTTCAGAGATAACTGTTATTGTACCTGTGGTATCTATCTCGCGTATGGCTTCGACTGCGCCAGTTCCTGCAGCGCATGCACCTATGATCACATATTTAGCATTCATTGTTTTGAAATCTCCTTGTAATTTTCATCAATTTCTTTGATTTCAAGTCCGCCGTTAGGACAGTTGGCCACACACGCAGGTGTATCTAGTTCTATGCAACGATTGCATTTTGCTATAACGCGGTTCTGAGTATCCATTTTAATTGCACCAAAAGGGCAGATCATGACACATGTCCAGCAACCCATGCATTTATCAGGGTTATGAGTTACTAGGAGTGTTTGGGAGTCTTTTTGCATAGCTCCGGTTAAGCATGCTTGGACGCAAGGAGCGTTTTCGCAGTGACGACATTGTATTGCAAAGCTAACGGGCCTGTTCATCTCTAATCGCACACGACTGATAGGACGGGGAGTCTCTCGAGTATATGCTTTAATTATATCCTTTGATTTGGATTGCTGCACTGTGCAGCTAACTTCACATAGGCCACAACCCATGCACGCTTTTGGGTTGGCAACAATTTTCTTAACCACAATTACACCTCATCAGGATTAGGCGGGCACATTTGAAGCGTAAAACTGCGTACTTGCTGACTATTTGCACTTATTTTTTTGTGATATACACACATTTGTTTTGCTGAACACATGTTACGTATATTAATGTCCATCATATCCATTATCAGCCCTTGTTTATTGAATTGTAAATGTACTCCGCATGTATTCTATATAGGCATAGCACAAATCATTTATATTCCTTGTAATGAATCATAATTACTATATGAAACATATACCGCCGTGATGGTTTATGGCAGAAAAAGACCTGGGATATAGGAAAATTCAATGCACTGGGAGAGGCAGCTATATTATAAGTTTGCCTAAAGAGTGGGTGCAGGATATTGGATTAAAAAGGGGTAGCGAAATTGCCTTTAATGTTGAACCCGACTTCTCTTTAAATCTAATTCCGCGCAAAATTCGAGAAAAAAATAGCGACAACTCAAGTACAAAACTTAAAGAGTACTATATTAGTGTTGATCCTACAGAGGACTTTGAGTCCACCTTAAGATTAATTCAAGCACTATACGTCATTAGCGCAGACATTATGCGCATTCACTTTAAAGGCACTGCTGACGCGTCAAAATGTAAGGCTGCAATCAAAAACTTTGCTAGAGACACATTTCTAGGCTCAGAAGTTATAGATGAAACTAATGACGAAATCACCCTACAAATACTCATCAAACACTCAGAGTTTCCAATTGAAAAAGCAGTAAGACGAATGAGCATAGTGGCCCTTGCTGCAAATCGAGACGCCGTAGCATCACTTAAAGATTCTGATAAAGAATTGCTCCGTAGCGTGGTTAACTCACATAATGATGTAAACCGCCTCATGCTTTATGTTGTACGTCAGTTAAAATTCGGGCTTGAACATAACATGTATCGCGAACTAGGTTTTAGCACACCTAAAGAGTTCTTACTGTATCGTATGCTTGTAAATGACATTAAGAATATAGGTGAAGACGCAGTCAACATAACAAAAAATCAAACTACATTTCAAAAATTACTCGATGATCAAGTACTATTCTTAAAAGACCCTATTGATGAAGAAGTCTACACTCAAATCATCAATCTTAACACAGCAGCCCACCAACTTTTTGAAGAAGCTGCTAGAGCTATGTTCAAACGCGATTATAACGATGCTGAAAAAATAATACCTAAACGTAAAAGCTACATCCAAATCGAAAACGACTTGATATTACTTATGAGCACTAAGAAACTTGACCCCAACGTTGCCTCGCTTTTACGACTAGTTTTAGACAGTTCGCGGCGCATACTTGACTATGGACAAGATATTGCTGAACTGACACTAAACCGCACTGTAGAAGAATTATGCCAATCATTTGCTATCAGATAAATCAACACTTTTTTCTTAAAAATATAAATGACAAGCAAATACTACGATAAAGGGCAATCAAATACAACATTATGACATTTTTAACTCTTAACCAATATTAAACCAAACGCGACAAATTAAGCAAGAACATTAAATTATATAAACGCCCTGTTCCCACTTAAGATAAGATCGACAAACAATATAATAAAATAAGATGTAAGCGGCCCCAAGACAATAAAAAGAAAAAGTCTTTAGTAAATTTCTTTAGTTGTTCTATCGCTAAGTTGGTTACCTACATTCCATGCTTTTGCGAGTTTTTTGCCTAAAGCATAATAGGTCTGGTCATTCATAACAAATAATATAGGGTTGACTTTTTCAAAGTCAACTATACCATTTGTTAGAGCAGATTGGTCAACATAAGTGTTAACAATTTTACCTATGAAAAGGTCATGCGTTTGAGTATCAACAATTTGAGTTAGTTCACATTCCATATTGATGTGACATTGCTCTATTAGTGGAGCAGCCTTAAGTTTGCCATAGAAGGTAGTAAAAAGAGCTGCTTTGTCATGATTTTTTCCTGAGACTATACCACAGTAGTCAGTTTCTTTAATCAAATCAACTGGGGGAATATTGATGCTGAATACTTTGTTGTAACGTATACCTTTGTTAGTATGATGATTTTTATGAAGCCCAATTGAAACAGAATCAAATTCATTTATACCCACATGAGCAACCGCAACATAATTAGGTTTACCGTCTACTATTGCACCAACAAGAGTAGTTGGTAAAGGATACAGACAATTTTTTGCACCAAGCTCAACTTTCATTTCCAACTCACCAATTTACTAGATCGGACCCTTAACAGATTCTATATTACCAACTATATAAGAGAGAAGCATAAGGAAAAAAATTAAAAATAAAATAACTGGTAAAAACCATATACTAAATTATTCTGATGCATAACGCCATTGTTGCTGCTTGATTAATTTGGTAAGCCGCGATGCAAAAATTGAGCAAACTAAAGCCGCTACTACTAAAAGTGCAGCCCAAGCATAAACATCAGGCAATAGGAGCAAGTAGATTAATGTAGCCAGACAAACAAAAGGAAACAGAAATGATACGGCATAGACAACAGAATTATCTATACTAGTAATTCTTTTCATAATTTTCCGTGATGTCTTACCTTTGTTCTTTTCAGCCAGCAAGATTTCTTTGAAATTTTTTCCTTTTTTTGAACGCATTGTTTTTTCAGACATATATACACCCTTTAGAGCATAAAAATTTGTTCAATTTTAAATGCTACCATACCACATCATACCCATAATACCCAAAGCAATATGTTGGCTGTTCCAACGGCAACCACTGATAACGGAACACCTATCTTCATGTATTCTTTTGTGCTCACTAGGCAGTTGTTTTTTGATAGCAAACCACATGCGAACACGTTTGTCGCAGCACCCATAGGAATCAAGTTTGCTCCACTTCCAGTGCCGATTAATGTTCCAAAAAGCAGCGGCCAGGCACTCATGTTTGCCAATTGCGCTAAGTGTTGAGCTACAGGGATCATTAGAACAGTGTAAGCGTTAGGGTCTATGAAGGCAGATAAGCCTACTGATAACCACACTAGGAAAACTAATAGTAATAGAGGGCTGCTTATGCCGCTATTGATTAACGCACGTGTGAATTCCACCAGTAATCCTGAAGCAGTTAACGCGTATATCACCCCGAAAATTCCTGCTAGAAAAATAAATGAGTCCCAATCAAAGTCGGCAATCATCCGTTTAGCTTTTCTACCACCCATAAATAATGCCAGTACACCTACAGCCAACCCCACCGCACCTACACTTAGTCCAAATTCTGGAGCAAACGCCAATACAATAACGCCAACTATGAACAGTATTGTGGGCAATTTAGAAACCCTAATGCTTTCAGATTCAATCTCAATTTTCTTTTTCATGTTTCGAAATAGGACAAGTAGTGTTAGCAAAGCAGCAATAACTCCCACGGTTGTAATTGCACCCAATCCAATGTTGCCTTGGAACCAATAAAAATCCAATGGCCGCAGCCCTGTTTGTATTGCCAATATAAGGGCAGGTGGATCAGCGATCATTGTGGTTGTAGTTACCATGTTTGAACAGACCGCAACTGAAACTATGTATGGAAAGAGAGGTGACCCAAGCTTTCTAGCCATTTGAATAGCTACAGGCGCCATAAGAAAGAGAACTGCAACATTTGCCATAAATGCGGAAAGTAAAGCTGAGACCGCACATAATGCGACGAGAGCATACTTTTCCACTTTTATGTGAGTTAAGAGTTTGTTTGCGATAAGCTCAGGCATTTTGCTTTCAGAGAATATGAAAGATACCATCATAAAGCCCCAAAAAACAGCCAAGACATCCCATTGGATAGCATTAAAAATAACATCACTTATACTGACAACACCTAGGATAACTAAAGCTGCTAAAGCGCCAACTGAAACATAAGCGAGTTTTATTTTTCGACTTAATGCTAAAGCATAACAAGCTATGAACACAGGAAGAATAATCATCTTTGGGTCTGCAAGCATGCTCAACCAACCTTTCAATATTCCGCCAAGATGAACTAACACAAATATAAGCCTATTTGTCACTTGAGCAGAAAATTAATAAAAAAGTAAACAATAGAGCACAAATTCAGGCCATTAATTTGAAATATGCACTACATATTGGCAGTTAACACTACATTTGTTTTAAACTAAAAATGAAAACTATAAAGAGGCATAAAAAGAAAAGGGAGGCAACAAACAGCCCCATAAAAATTATTTTTTACTTTGTTTCTCAAGCACCTCCCTAATTGCTTTTTCCTCCTCAGCAGTAACTTTCAACTCACGTTCAGGGTATGCGCTAAATCCGTGTTCAGTAATGTCCAAACCTGCAATTTCATCTTTAACGGGAGCACGCAGTCCAACAGTGTATTTGATTATTCCAAAGATAATCAGACCCATACCAAAGGCAAATCCTGCAACTACCACTGAGGCTATAACTTGCGCTATCAATTGACCACCTGCTTCTGCACCGAATAGCAATATGCCTTTCACCCCTGCATAGGTCCCATCGCCAAACATACCTATTGCCAACATGCCAAAGATACCACAGAAACCGTGAATTCCAAAGGCTCCAACTGGATCATCGATTTTCAGCTTGCGTTCAATGAAAAAGTTGCCATAGATTGCAATTGGAGCTGCAATAACACCAATGATTATTGAAGCCCAAGGTGCAACGAATGCACAAGGAGCCGTGATAGCCACCAGGCCAGCCAATGCACCAGTACAGACAGCCACAATATCAGGACCTTTAAAGTTCTTTTTGTCAAAGTGTGTTATTAAAAGTGCTAAAACAGCGCCAGCACCACCAGCCAAGTAAGTGTTGACAGCAATTGTTGCCGTTTGCAGGTCAACTGTTCCAAGAGTGCTGCCGGGGTTGAATCCGAACCAACCTAAAAATAGAATCATCGTTCCAGCGACTACATAGGGAATGTTTGTATATGGGAATGTCTTGGGTTTGCCATCTTTACCAAACTTTCCAATTCTGGGACCTAACAAAAACGCACCTGCCAAACCGGTAAATGCACCCACTGCATGCACTACGCTTGAGCCTGCAAAGTCTTTTGCGCCCACACCAAAAGGTAATGTCGATAACCAACCACCACCCCACATCCAGTGACCAAATACTGGGTAGATGAGTATGGTAATGAGCACGGTATACAACAAGTAAGCTTGGAATTTCATACGTTCGGCAACCATTCCAGCCACAATTGTGATTGTTGTAGCTGCAAATACTGCTTGGAAGAAAAAGAACACCAATGTCAAAGGAGCTGCAGCTTCACCCATTAGGCCAAAACCGCTCCAACCGATTAATGAGTTGCCACCAGATAGACCTGGGAGAGTCGTGAAGATAATGTCCCCAGTAACAGCATCAACACCTGTCGGAAAAGCTGCCCCTGAGCCACCAAACATTAGCCCGAAGCCAATTAGTGCAAATACGATAACACCAATACTGAAGTCAAGATAGCTTTTTGTCCAATAGTTGACTTGGTTTTTACTTCTAAGTAAACCAGCACCTAAGTAGGCAAACCCGAGCTGCATGAACCAGACTAGTGCGGCCATTGCAAGAGTCCAAGCCATGTTAACTGCGGTAATTGCGGTTGTCATAGGGTCTATTGGTTGAGCATATACGCGACCTATAGTCATAGCCATGCAGGTAACAAGCATTGCAACGAGGACATAGTATTTTCTTTTTAGAAAAATCGTTGAATGCTTTGCTAGTGCTTTCTTGGCTATATCTGATGCTTTGTTCATTGTTTTTAATTTTTTCATGCCAATCCACCAGCTTTTGATAACGAAATTGGACAAACATCGACAAATATAAACATATCCAAACTTGTTCAATAATATTGATGAAAAACACACGTATGAACAGTCATTTCAATAATAAATAGACAAATAGTCGAAATTAAACGCATAATAAAAACAAACGTATAATAAATACCCGATTCATATAGATCCAATCCAACTAAAAAGAAACACCCCACTAACAACAAAGAAAGAATCAATACACAACAACAGATAATTTAACACTAACCTCAAACCTTTCAATAGACAAATGTCCACTATTAATCAAGTAAAGTATTTATGTGAATACATATTATTCAATTTGCATTACATATGAATATAAACTCAAAGGACTGATATAAAAATGAAATCCATCAGCGTTAAGCCATACACCGAAAATAGTCATCCTGGTGAGAAATTATGAAGGCGGCCATGCTTTGGACAGGGGGCAAAGATTCAGCCTTAGCTTGTCATAAAGCTATGAGTGACCATAAAATTTCAGCATTTGTAAATTTTATTTGGTCAAAGCCCTCTTTATCACACCCACGCGTTATAACTAAATTGCAAGCTGAAGCCATGCACAAACCGTTTGAGTGGATTCACCTTAAACCACCTTATCTTGATACATACAAAGAGGCAATTCTGCAGTTAAAAAATGAACATGGCATCGAAGCAGTTGTAACTGGCGACATAAGTTACGTTGATGCATTTCACGGTAACTGGATTGATGATGTTTGCAAAGACACAGGCATTAAAGTAATCAAACCTTTATGGGGGCTAGATCGGCAAAGCATATTAGAAGAACTAATTAGAGGAGAATTTAACATAGTTTTCACATGCATCAAAGAGCCATGGCTCACTGACGATTGGCTTGGAAGAACTCTTAACAGACAAACTATAAATTACCTTCAAGACCTACACGAAACCAGAGACATTGATATTTGTGGAGAATTCGGCGAGTACCATACTATGACATTAGATGCGCCATACTTTAGAAAAACTATTAACATCCGACTATTCAAAAAACAAAAAATCAACGATAGCTACATTATGGAACCCCTCCAGCTTTCACTCACATCCAAGCAGGCATACACTACAATACAAAATAGCACGATACAGAATAGCACAAAATAATTCAAACGAAAAATTAATTCAACAAAAAAATACGATCACATTAACATACATTTTCCTCACGTATGACCCGCGATTCAAGACATCAACAGTATACAAAACAGCGTAATTGCACAAATAATATAAATAAAAATATGTAGCAAAAGATGGTTTAATGAAAATATAATTTATAAATAAAACATTATTGTAGAAAAGATACACAACTATAAATATCCATCAGCAGAATCGCCAATTATCTTATAGATACAAAAGTATCACCAAAGTCTGTAAAAATTAGCCATGGGTAAAATGGATTTATGTGCAGATTTTTTTTGAAAAGGTTAAGTGCGTGACATATGTATCTTGTAAGTTTGCCTTAAAACAAAATTAAAAAGTGGTGCATAGAAAATGAAGCTGAGCTTATCTAACGGCATCTTTTCGAGGCTACCTATAACAGAAAACTTTTCTGCCATTAAGCAACTTGGATTTGAAAATATTGAATTTAACATGAAATCTGTTAGAAAAGAACATGACACAGATGTTTATAGAGAGCAAAAGGCGTTAAATGCTTCAGGCTTGACCTGCCTAACGTTACATTCAGCAATTATTCATGTTAAAGATCCTATTGAAGTACATCAAGCCGTTTATTATGGAAATATTTCACTGGAATGCGCACGTGCACTTCGTGCACCAATTGTTACAATACACTCAAATATTTCAAAGAAGCTACCTACTCAAGTCCGTGAGTCGTGTTTGCTGGAAATTTTTAATCAAATTATACCTTTTGCAAAGAAGTTAGACATCATACTCTCTTTAGAAAATTTATCTCATACCTCATCCGGATTTGGAAAAAACGTTGAAGAACTTGAAGAAATTCTACATGTAATAGATCCAATAGGAGAAATGGGAATAACTTTTGATTTGTGCCATGCCTTAGAATCTAACGAGGTAGATAGTTTGCTGGCAACTTATGGCAGGCGAATATGTAATGTACATATGGCAGACAAAAGCCATAAGCCATTCCTTAAGAGAAAATCTGAGCTGATTCACTTCTTTTCTGAATTACATAGCTATGGTTATAATGGGCCTATAACGCTTGAACTTGAGAATAAAACAGCAATGGAAGATATTGTTAAAACAAAAATGTTATTTGAAAACATACTCAAAGAATACTAATCAAAAACGCAGATAAAGAAAAAATTATAATGGTTTTTTAATTGTTAGTGCGGCGTAACCTACTACGCTAGATTTATCACCAATAATATCACCACTAGTTTTATGGGCTAATAGTTGGGCTTTTGTTGCATTCATGCCTTTAGCGTAGGTAATCAATGCCGCGATGGGACCATAACCACAGGCAGAAATATTTTGATCTTCCAAAGTTTCATATAGCATATTTTCATCTAATGCTTCTATAGCTTGTATAGCGGCTGTATCTTTACGTTCAACCCTAGCTTGTGATTCATAATGTGTAAAGTCTGAAGAGGCTATAACAACTACGTTTCGCCCAACTAGAGCTTCAACCAACGCTCGTCCGACTTCCTTTGCAGACTCAAGGTCCTGCATAAGAAAGCAAATAGGGACAAACCAGAATTTGTTTCCATAAAGGTACTGTAAAAAAGGTAACTGAACCTCGATAGAATGCTCCTGTAGATGCGCTGAAACATCTACGTCTAAAAGGTCGCTTTCTTTTATGATATCGTTAGCAACAACAGAGTCAATGCATACGTCACCTAATGGAGTACGCCAAGCACCTTCATTCATTATTGATAGCCCGCTGCCCACACCAGTATGATTTGGACCAAGAATTACTACAGTATCAGGTTTTCCATCATTAGCTAAATTAAAAAAAGCATTCGCCGCAACAGGACCACTATACATGTATCCTGCATGCGGACATATCAACCCCAAAATGTCTCTGGGGCCAGCACAGTTTACTTCAGGTAGTTTTCGTGGACCAAAAGAGTGGAGAAAACAAGATTCCACTTGAACTTTTAGCGCTTCGGCAGTCCCCTCGTAGAACATTCCCGCCACGATAGGATGCCGAAGAGGCGCCATCGGTTTTAAGTGTCCTCCTCGTCTTCGCGGCTGATTTTCGCTTCAAAGTCTTCTATTGTAGCTTTTGGATTCTGATCAGCTTGCAGTTCACCGCGTTCTCTTAGGATTTGTCTAGATAGGAGCCAGAAAATGACTGCGAGTGCACGTCTGCCTTTGTTGTTGGTTGGAATTACTAAGTCAACACCTGCAAATTCGTTATCGGTGCTGCACAATGCAACAATTGGGATACCCACTGCGCTTGCTTCCTTTACTGCTTGTGCATCTGCACGTGGGTCAGATACAACTATGACTTCAGGGTCTACACGGTGGGGATATAGTGGGTTTGAGAGCATACCGGGGATAAATCGACCGATAAGTGGAGTTGATCCTGTTACTTGGCAGAATTTCTTGGCCGGCTCATGTGCATAGAGACGAGTTGCAGCTATAGCAACCTTGGAAGGTTCATATCGTGAAAGGAATTTACCTGCAACACGGATGCGATCATCAGTCTTTTTGACGTCAAGTACGAATAGACCATCGGGGCGGATTCTGTAGATAAATGGTTCCATATCGCGGGTCTTCATTCTAGTGCCGATGTGAATACCAGCGGAAAGCAAAGTATCACGCGGCAGTAGCAGTTCTTCACCCTCAGGTGGTGGAGTCTCAACCTTAGCGGGTGCAGCCTCGACATCTTCAGATTCGATCTGTGCTTCGATCTCAGGCTCGGAAGCGTCAGTTTGTACTTCAGCTTCTAGTTCTGTGTCAGGTTGAGTCTCAGTCTCTACTTGAACTTGGTCTTTGTTTTCAGTTTCGGTTATGTTTGTATTTGTATTTTGGTTCTCGTCAACCGTACCTGGCTGTGCCTCGGTGGGCTCAGTTTCTGGTTGCGAGTTGGTTTTAATTTCGTCTTCAGACATATATTTTCCTTCTAACTTGATTTTTTATTATTTTATTTTTATTTAACTGATTAGTTTTAAATCAGCCATTTTTGCGCGGTTACTTAGGAAATGTTCGATACGTAGGAGTTCATTGATTTTGGCTATGCGTGCACCTTCCACTATGCCGGTTTTAATTACAGGACAGTTGAATGCAACTGCTAGATGTGCTATATGCCAGTCAGTAGTATCTCCGCTTCTGTGGGAGATAACTGTCGCGTATCCATGACGTTGGGCGTTCTGAATGGTTTCAAGTGCATCTGTTAAGGTGCCGATCTGGTTAACTTTTATGATAATAGCATTGCCTGCGCCAGCTTTGATGCCTTGAGATAATCGTTCATTATTAGTGGTAAATAAATCATCGCCACAGATCATGCAGTTTTTAACTTGTTTTGTGAGTTCTGCAAAGCTCTGAAAGTCCTCTTCATGAAATGGGTCTTCGACATATTTTAAGTGATATGTTGAGATAAGGTCTTTTATGTATTCAAGCTGTTCTCCAGGGTCACGTTTCTTTTCCTCGTTGGTGTAAACGTATTTTTGTTCTTTTTCATTCCAAAACGAGGATGCTGCAACGTCTAGTCCAAAACCACATTCAAAGTTGAGTTCATTACCCACTTCTTGACAGGCTTTTGCCATTATTTCAAATGCATCAGAAGTATTAATATTAGCTATCCAGGCACCTTCATCGCTTTTACCTGCTGTGAAAAGCTTATCAGCTTTTTTCAGGTAGTCGCCAACACGTTTGTGTATATTAGCATTAGCGGTTGCTGCGTCAAGAAAAGTTTCAGCACCATAGGGGAGAGCTAAAAATTCTTGTATATCCGGTGCTTTACCACGCGCGTGTTGACCGCCACTTATACAATTACCCAGAGGATATGGCAGCGAATTACTAGTACTTCCGCCTAGGAATTGGAATAGAAGTAAATTATGGCTGTTAGCTGCCGCCTCAGCGTTAGCTATAGATATTGCAAAGGCAGCGTTGCCGCCGATAACTTTGAAATTGGTGGTGCCGTCGAGTTCATGCAAAGTACTATCGATTTCTTCTTGGAAATCAGCGTTTAACCCAGCTAACTCTGGAGCGATGAGTTCGTCAATTTTTTTGAGTGCAGACTCAACTCCACCGTTAGGATAGTAGACTACTTCGGTTTTGCCTCGACTCTTACCTGCAGGTGCCGCAGCACGTCCAAATCCAGCAGCAGTGATAACGTCAACTTCAATCGTTTCTTCTCCACGGTTATTGAAAATCTTACGGGCCAGAAGGTCCTCAATAATTGACGACACGATGAATTATTCCTCAGGACGCTAAGTTATCTACGCGACGTATTTTAGCTTTCTGCATGAAAACATAAACGTTGAACATTTGTCTAGAAAATACTTTCTTGACAGCATTTTGGCGAATATTTGTCCTTATTGAACAATCGTTTAATCAGAGTATGAAATACAAAACAAAAAGAAAAGAGGCATTAGTTTCGTTTCTAAACAAGTTAGATTCAGGTTAGACTTGATAACAACAAGCAACCATATATGTCCACCGAAAAGGCAGCCTTACAACTTTTCAACCAATTTGTGAATCACACATTTTGTATTTATAGATAATTTAGTCGCCAATTTCTTTAGCACTATATCATGGAGTGTATATTTGTAAGATTTTTGATAACACAATATTTAAGGTACAAACTAAAATCACCATGTTGGCTAGCCATAGGTTGAATGGGTATGTTAAGGATGCTTTTAGGCTGAACATTATTATATGATAGTTGGACTAAAAGAAAACATAACATTAATCGCGGCAGATTAGGATACTATAGGTATAAAATTTAATTGAGAACAGAGTGCAATCATCATAAAAATCTGTAAATGCTTAGAAGAGTTAAAAATCGCAATAATAAGTAATGGATAAGAGCATAATTTTCAGCAGATAATTGAAGTTATAAGTTGCTAGAAGTAATTAATCACGTAAATTTTTCGGTAAAAACTGCATTAGTTCAGTTATGATTTCTTCTCGTTTTTCTAAAATATCAGCTTGACGTTTTTGGGGCTTACCTTTACTTTTGCTTTTAGATGCACTTACATTTTGCTGTGTTTGTGATAGGTTACATAGAACACTTACCAACCTAGCACGGACTGGCTTTTGCGATAATCTAAAGATTGTTTCCCCTAATGCTTCGTCTAGAGCTTTTTCACAGTTTGCGCGCCCAGGCTTTTTACCCATTACTGCCAGACTAGCAACTGAAGTTATGTATTCGTCTGCTAAGATATCCTCGAAAAGAGTTTGGTCATGGATTCTAAAATGAAATTCATATTTTTGCTGTATGAAAGAGTGTACTAGCATACGAATTAGGCGTTCTTTTAGATTATTTGCGGTGTCACTTTTTGCTAGAAATAGACTGATTTCTAGAGGATTATCATCATTTAATTTTCCATAGCGATCTTTAAGGGTTTTTTTATGTAAGACCACGTTGATTCCATCACGTTTAGATAAATTTGTGAAGACATCACCACAAACGGTTTCAATTTTTCCAATAATTTTAGAACCGTTTCTTGCCCACATAGCTTCAAAAAATTCACGTTTCTTTTGCAGCCAAATACGGTCAGTTTTTGTTTCACCTGTACCTATCTTGAAAGTCAAAGGCGGAAAGTCACCCATAGTCCCCTCACCCCACAAACATAAATTTAAGGATAATAATCAATGTATTTTCAGCAACCCTCTAAAGTCTTACTTATAATTTGGATTAATTGTATTGCAATATTGGGGTTAGTTGCAGCTTTTTTGACATAATTTGATAAAATACCATTTTAACTACACTTTAATGAAGCTGTTACTAGATGGTACATATTTCGAAAAATCGGACAACTATCACAAAAGCGATATCAGCTAATCTAGAGAAGTTAATAGAAAAATATTTAATGCATTAATAAACAAAAAGAAAATTATACAATACTAATTGTAAGTTTAAAATTATATGAAGCCTGTGAAATACAATATTATAGTAACAACAATATTTGTACAACTATCACATTAAAAAGCTAAAATTGAGTCAGGACATTAGATTCAAAAAAAAGTTTTTCAGGTTTATTTATTAAATAAAATAGGTTCTATGGTTAGGGGTTGTTGTAATTGTTTTTTAACGATGTAGAATTTGTTAGTTTTGAGGAGGCTTTATGTTCTAGTCGACGACAAATGATCGAAAGATTTGCTAAGCATGTTAGCCCTATCGAAGCAAGAATGTTGCGGCATGTAAATGCTGATAAATGCTATGTAAAGGCACATGGAATAAAACTTTTTGATGATGCAGAAAAAGAATATTTAGATTTTACAGCAGGATATGGTACACTTTGCCTTGGTCATAATCCTACTGAAGTACTTCAAGCTGTAGAAGATGCTGCAGAATTACCTACCATTTACTCTTTTTATACGGGCACTCACCCGCTAATCGGTGCATTATCTGAAAATCTTTATCGGATCCTACCAGGCAAACTAGACATCTCAAGTTTTGGGAATGGTGGTGTAGAATCAGTGGAAATTGCACTTAAAACTGCTCGTGCGGCGACAGGTAAAAAACGGTTTATTTACGCCAATAACGCTTACCATGGATTAAGTTTTGCAGGGCTTTCAATTAGTGACGCTACCTACAAGCACTATTTTGAGCCTCTTTTAGAAAAATGTGAAAAAGTAGGCTTTGGAGACCTTGAAGCTCTAGAAGCAAAATTAAAACAGGGCAACGTAGCAGCTTTTATAACTGAGCCTATTCAATGCGAAGCAGGATGTATTATACCTCCAGAAAACTACTTAGCAGGTGCACAGGAGTTATGTAAAAAATATGGCGCCTTGCTGATTTTTGATGAAATACAAACAGGTTTTGGTAGAACTGGGAAAATGTTTGCTGCGCAACATCAGAATGTGGAACCTGATATAATCACGTTAGGCAAGGCATTCAGTGCGGGAATAGTTCCAATAAGTGTCTCAGCAACAAGTATGTCTATATGGAAAAAGGCATATAATAAAAAAGGGGCATATGATTCACTACTCTCAACTTTTCACGGTAACCCAAAAGCCTGTGCGGCCGCTCTTAAAACCATAGAAATAATTCTGCGAGAAAAACTAGTTGATTATGCAAAACAAATTGGGAAGTATACACTACAGCAACTTCAAGACCTAAAGCAGTGCAACCCAAATGTCAAAAACGTCTGGGGAATAGGACTATTAATAGCTGTCGAATTTTACAACGTAAAAGACTCAATTCAAACTATACGTAAAATGTTAAATAAACACCATATTATCCTAAATGTATATGACTATAGAGCAGATATTATTAGAATTCAACCACCTTTAATTGTACAAAGAAATGAAATTGATCAAATGATTGAAGCTTTATATCAAGTTACTGCAAATCAAGAATAACGACTAATATTATTCAGCAATTATTACTTAACCATTAAAGGTAAAAAATGCCTAAAAATAGACAAAATACAACGCTTATACATTATTCTATATAACAATTGAGCATTTTATACGGCGATAGATCTTAAAAGGATAATAAAGAACAAAGACGAAACTTATAGAACGGTACATACGCACAAGAATATTTCAAAGCGTTACAGAAGCAATCATAAAAATTATAAAATATTAATTAAAAAAATTAATCATTAAATATAGTTGAAGTTCTCTTTTACTTTAGCTGTTTTATAAAAAAAGAAAAAAGTTGTTTTTAGAAGTTTGCTTATTGCCGTCTTCTTAACATTAGAGCTATGAGTGAGGCAATTCCAATAACTATTGCTGTTGCAGCAATGATGAGAAATGTTTCTGTTGGAATGCCTTCACGAGGAGCTAGCGGAGCAGAGGATGGCGAAGTATGTATGGTTGGAGTAATGGCTAACGTGATTGTTGATGCTGGAGTTGTTTGTGGTGTGGAAGTCGGCTCTGCTGCTGACTCTGTATCTATAGCTATTGATGTGACTGCGGTTGAAGCATAATAACTCTTGGTTCCATCAAAAGCAGCTGTGACAGTGTAAAGCCCGTTGTTTGTAGGCACCCATGATATAGCATAATGACCTGAAATATCGCTTATAGCTTGAATGTTATGAACCATATTACCATTTTGATCTGAAATAAATATATTAACAGTTACACCAGTCGCGTTGGTTGGCATTGGCTCTTGCATGTAAAGATACTTCATCCATGCATCCATATGTTCATCTGCTATTGCAGGTGTACCTGCTGCAGGTACTCCGATACCAGTTTGCCCGGGAGACTGATCAGTAACAGTACCTTGAATAGTAATTGCTCTCCCGCCACCTACAGTTGCAGAAACAGTAGTTTCAGACTGACCTTTTCCGAAACAGTAGATTAGATTGTCATAGCCGTTTTCTGCAACCAAATAGCCATCAGCTAATGCTAGACTTTGAGGAAAACCAGGAATTTTCCATAGAAACGTCCCAGTTTCAGCGTCTATACAGAAAAGGGTATAACCGCGCATCATAGGTGTATATGGTGTATGTTCAACTGTAGGAACATATAGTTTACCATCAGCAACAGTTAAGCCGTCAAGAACTGGCCAACTTCCATAAGGTGTTTGCATACCGCTACTGCCTTGACTATAAGTCCAAAGGTGAGTTCCATCTGCAAGATCAAATGCTACAACATGACCTGAATAGCCTGTAACATAGAGTTTTCCATAGGCAATTTTTGCTGCCCAATCATACATAGAATAGTCAGTACCAGTAAAAGTGTTCATTGGCTCTGTAGTCCATATCTTAGTGCCTGTTTTTGCGTTAAAAGCATGCCATTCAAGAGTCTCTTTCTCGTAGAATACATAAACACCTTCATTTATCGTTTTACTCATACCGCTGATAAGCCCAGCCATTCCTGACCCGCTAAAGCCATAACCATAATCAGTTCTATTTTGCACCCAAAGTTGTTGGCCGGTAACAGCATCATATCCAACATGCACAAATGTTGGTGCATCTTCAGTCGACTCAGCAACTATAACACCAGCTTTATAGTCAATAAACCGCAACCCTTGTACACCAGGGACATCAGGTATAGATACATTCCATTGCAGACCTTTAGACCAATCAACAGTTGCTGTAGGTCTCCATGCACCAGCAGCCCACGAGGTCAAACCCTTAACAAAAGTTAAAGTTGAATTCCATAGTAATAACTGGTTTTTTGCGCCATCCAAAATATAAACTAAAAGCTCACCTTTAGGACCATACACAAAAGTTCCTGATGTAGCATTTTCAATTGTTGATATTAAACGACCTGTAAAAGCGTCATACATCTGCCACTTATTACCGCTTGTTGCCCACAAGTAAGCAATTGCGCCATATTGGTTTTCACCCTCAAAATTAACCACTTGCCCACGAGATATTTGCGGCATACTTTCATTTTTCCACATTTCTTCGCCTGTTCTCAAGTCCATGCAAACTACGCCAGGTAATGCTGCAGCGCCGAATCCACCGGGAAACATGTTATAATATACATAACCACTGATGATAATGGGGGGTCTAAACTTTGCTTCGTAAACAACACCGTTATAGTATGCTTTCCCCCAACCAAGTTCTCCATCTGCAATGCCTCCAAAAGTTATTGGTTTAGTCCAAATTATATGAGATGTCTCTGGTCCGGTAGTAAAAGCATTATAACCAGTTGCTCCAAGACCCATAGCTTCAAACCAGTTACCTGCTATAATGTACCAGTCGCGATTCTCAGCACTTATTGGACGAGTCCAGTAACCTGTTGGTAGAGGGATCTCAGACCAAGATTCTACTTGCTCTTGCTGCACAGTTAACTCAACAGTTCTACTTACAGAAGGTTCAAAGTAGTAAAGCCCTGCAGCATATGACATAACTGGTGTAGATAAGTTTACTTCTTGTCCAGGAAAATCTACTTTGAATGCGTACTTACCGGTGACAGTGGGTGTATAAAGGAAATATGAACCACCAACAGAATCAGTCTCAAAAGGTCCTTTAATCTCCTTTGTACCATCAGGTTTTGTAATTTCAACAGTAATACCTTGCCAGCCATAATATGGTTCATTAGGTTTCTGTGGTGGAGAACTATCAAGCCAGAAAACAATGTTTACATCTTGGTTTACGCCAATAGGGTCAGGTGAAACATGCAAATACGCATAAGTCGGAAAAGACATCGTATAAACCTGTGCGTTGGAAACTGAAAGCAATGCTGTCAGCACAGAAGCACTTAAAAGTAAAATTAAAACTAAAGAAAATATTTTGTGTTTTATCATTTAATTACCTCCTAAAAAATCACTATCTATTATATGTCCAACTAATAATAAAACCAATATTCACTGACGCCGTCAGTAAACAACCAAACTGGCAATTAATTAGTACCAATCGTACTTATCAGTTATTTAACACAGCATCTTTTACAACAACCAAAACATCACAAGAGCTAGCTTGTTAACCACATAATTAGAGTAACAAAAGATAAATCAGTAATTGTGAAAGAATTCTGCGAAGATGCAAAATGGAAACAATGAAAATAATTGACGTTTGCAGAAAAAAGTTAGCCAACTTAATTTAAGAAATACAGAATTTAATTAAATAACCAATATACTAGCAACATTTATTGAAAAATAAAATATTTTCTGCAATTTTAAGTACCATTTATTGATACTAGTTTGTAACCATGAAGAAGCTTGTGTGAAGTATATCAAATTCTGGCAACAAGCGAGATTAAAGCAACAATTAAGAAGGCGACTCCAGCCCAAAATATGCTACCGGTAAGAAACCAAACAATTATAGCCACTATGGCTGCAGGCAACACGAACAGAAAAATTTTAGCAAGTACAACAATTATAACAATACCGACTATTAACAGTAAAACCAATACGGCGATGTCAATAAGCGGCCCTAAAACTTGAAGAGGCAGGACACTTAAAAATCCTAAGATTTGAAGAGGAAAAAAGTCCAAAACAAAACGCTTCCCTTAAGAAAACAAGAAATTATCAGTTACTTATCATTTTGTGATTGCATAATAACAGCCACACGACCTAACTTTTTGGAAAACATGAAGCTACAAAAATTATTATGATCAAACAGTAGTCACTAATAGGATAGTCATGCGTATATTAGCCGTTATCAAGCCTCAGGGCTTCTTGGAGTAATATGCGTATAGCTGGATTCTGAGTCTGGGCTTCAGAACGAATTTTGATATGCCGTGTCTGTTTACCTGTACCAGTCAGAAATCCCGAGGAATTATTTAACTGGGCGCCTTTGGTGAACAGCAGATACAAGTACTTCATATGAACTAGTATTACAAAAATTTTATTTTCACATGTGTAACCGTTACCGTACTCAAGCGAACCGTTTTTCAAGTTAATTTCTTCAACAGCGTGTGGAAAAACTTCCAAAATGAGCTCGCGCAAGCAAAGCGTCATCTCTCTAGCTTCACGACTATAGTTTG
Organism: uncultured Candidatus Bathyarchaeia archaeon; assembly: GCA_964434745.1. Taxonomy (GTDB): domain Archaea; phylum Thermoproteota; class Bathyarchaeia; order Bathyarchaeales; family Bathycorpusculaceae; genus JADGNF01. Next base: position 24,344 of record CAYSWL010000015.1, read on the forward strand.
CCAAAAAAGCATCTAAAGCGTCAGATGGGCTACTCACTACAAATCACTGTACCTAAAGTATACAAGACAAACGGTGAATTAAAAATTTCACACTACTGAGCATTTAAAAAAGGTAACAAAAGAATTCTAGAAAAAAGTGTTTGCTTATATCTTGGCTATATACCATAGAAAACCATCAACGGTAGTAAGGCTTGTGTGTAATTCGGAAGCTAATCTGCTAAGAACTGCATTTACAGAGACGTAGTATTCTCCGATATCTGGTAAAGGCATGGGGGTACGCTTGATTTTCTTTAATGCTTCATCAGTATATTTGCACCAAGGAGCGTATTTTGTAGGCCAAAACGTATGTAGGAGCATTGTTAGCAAGTAACGATTTATTCCAGGACAAACGTATTCTCCTTCAAGACAATCACGCATTTTATCTTCAATAGACACTGATCTATCTTGCAGACGAATAAGAAGGCGCTTAAGTTGTTCAGGTTGTGCTAAAGCTTCAGGAGCATATTTTTGCAGCTTAGGCCATGATTGGTTATTCTTAAACTGTAAGTAATTCTTAAAATTAGTTTGCCATTTAATCCCTTCAGCCAGCTTCTTTGCCGATAATCTCTTAGCATATTTTTCGTATGCATTCTTGCGGGCAGTCATCCAGACGTTAACATTATTATAAATACGACCTTCTGTTACTTTAAAACTATTTAGTGCATTAAATTCAGCAAAAACATCATTTACTTTGAAAGGAGTAGGCGAAAAGCTACGCTGCCAGAGGTGTTTCCCACAGGCAGGGCAGTAGGCATTTTGCTTGTATTCCTGCACGGAGTACACTTTGTGGCATTTGAGGCATTCGTAATCTGGCTTTGGCATACAAATTCACCCGCAAAGCTAATGCAAAAAACAATTTAAACCCCTCTGCAAATCACGGCCCAAAAGAGCGTCAGGCACAAAAAATCAATTACTTAGCCACACTACTTTGAAAAAACTATTGCGTAAACTTTTGGCAGAATAAAAGTCAGAATTTAGAAAAGCCTTGGTTAAATTTGAATTATATTAATGAATGTTAAATAGATGCAAGTTATTTTGAAATTTAACTAACTTACAATTAGGTAATAAGAATAAAACATCCGAGTTATACAAATTTACTAATAATCATTTACGCGAATACTTCGAGAACTCTATTTACTATAAGCAACTTCAATCTTTTAATTTATTAGGAAAATTATTTTCAAAAATTAATATACATATTGAGGCTAAAGATTTGTGTATAATTTTACTTTAATTGTACTCTCTCTGCTATGTAGAAAAGTCGCTTCTACTTACTGATTTAAATGTTAAAAACGTTAACATGCCGTAAATAGGCGATCAAGATGAAAACTATAACCACAACTCGAACTAGAACAAAAAATAGCTATACACGCAAAACTGCTTTGCTAGTTACAGAAGACGATTTACTTGTAGACCTAGCATATCATAATGTTCCTCCATCTCTACTCATTAAATTCTCTGAAAAGATAGTACAACCTATCTACAACGGCAACCTGACCGCCGCCATACAGGACCTACTTCAAAAAGCTTTAAGTGAACAAGAACCCATCCAAGTTCATGTAACAAGCATGGAAAGCTGTATACAAGCATAGAACTATGCAGTTACACCTGTTTTGAGTTAACCTTTGAAGAGACCAAACAAACGTTATTCTTTTTCTTCGCCATACTCGTATAGTTTCCAGTAACCAGTTAGGTCAGGCAACCGATCTTTTGCTTTCCTAAACGCATATATAACTTCCGAAGGGTGCGCTTTAGGTGGATTACCATTGACTTCTCCTAAAAGCAAATAAGTGTAGAAAAGAGAAGAGAAAAGTGCGGCGCTGTGCCAGTTGGGTTCAAGAACAGGAGCGATGCAGTATTTACAACCTTCATTGGATAGCACCTTTATGAAGTCTTTGTGACCTGCGTTACAGGCAGAAAGCACTACCAAAAGCGGTTTATCCGAATCAGCCCACTCTGACCAGATTCCTTGCAGATGTTTTTTCTCAAAAATGCTATTACCGGCTAAAATATATGTTTCACCAGTTTTCTTGTCGATATTTCCATGAGCAGAAATGTGTATCGTACTTGTGCGTACATTTTTCAGATAATTCTGCAAGTTATGTTTTCCTTGTGTACTACATCGCACATGCTTAAGGTAACAACCGACAGGTTTTAAATGGCCAACTTTACGTTGGCGATTAAGAATCCGTATATACTCGTTAAGAAAAACGCCTTCAGAGCATTCTTCTTCACATTTAACTGTACAATCTAAAATAGTCAACCCATTCTGAATTTTCATAACACCATTACGCCGAGTAACCCAGGCTCGCTCAGCAGGTGTTTTCGGCTTTATCAACCTATCGTCCCTCAAGATATGAATAGGAACAAAAATAAAAAGCAATACATTCGAACATCAACACACAACCCTTAGGATTACATCTGAAAAACAAATGAATAAATGACAAGCAGGAAAGAACATATTTATCTAAATTAGCATAATAGCTAAGTCCAAGGTGCAAACATATGGGTAAAGGTTCAGGTTTCGGAAAAGTAATTTTGTTTGGTGAACACTTTGTTGTTCATGGTGTTCCAGGCATTGTTTCTGCAACTGAAGCAAAAACAGATGCTGAAGTTAAGAAAAATGAAAAAAGCCTAGTTATTAATGATGAGCGAACAGGCTCTAAAGGCTATGCTGAAAAGAAAAAGCTTCAGCAAATTGAATCTATTGAACGCATGCTCAAAGCAATGGGTATGAATCCAGATACACCTATGAGCATTTGGATAGGCGGGGACCTTCCGGGATTTAGTGGATTAGGCGCTTCGGCGGCTAGCAGTGTAGCAATAGCAAGAGCAATAGCACAAGAATTCGGCTTAAATTTGTCTAACGAAAAAATCAACGAAGTCTCATATGAAGCAGAAAAGGCTTATGCGGGCAACCCTTCAGGCATTGATAATACTGCTGCAACATTTGGGGGTTTTATGTGGTTTAAAAAGAACCTGCAGGGAGGAACTGACTTTGTTGAAAGAATTAGTATACCTACACCGGTAGAAATCGTTATTGGAAGTACAGGTAAAGTTGCCGATACTAAAGCCATGGTTGAAGGAGTAGCTGAACGTAAAAATCAAAATCCTGCAAAATATGAGCCGCTATTTAAACGCGCAGCGGAAATCGCAGTAGAAGGCAAAAAAGCCATAGAAGCAGGTGACTTCAAGAAAGTCGGCGAACTCATGAACGAAAACCACGCCATATTACAAGGTATTGAAGTTTCTAGTCCAGAACTTGACCAACTTGTGGATTTAGCCAGAAACCAAGGTGCTTTAGGTGCAAAACTTACTGGTGGTGGTGGAGGAGGATGCATGGTTGCACTCACACCAGGTAAAGAACTACAGGAAAAAGTTGCATCTGCCATAGAAAAAGAAGGCTTTCAAGTTTTACGAACAAAGGTCGGCGGCAATACTCAATAAGTTAAAAACTAAAGGCTCCTTTATGGAGCAAAACAATTTTTTCATTCAATCTAGAAAACTGGCTTTGTGCATGTTTTGCCTTTAGTAGACTAATGTTTTACAAAATCGTTTCCGTTTATCTCTTTATATGCAGCTTCCAGCTCTTCTTCTGTATTCATAACTATAGGCCCACGCCAAGCAACTGGTTCGTTAATTGGTTGGCCGGCTACTAAAAGACACCGCAATGGATCATCTGCAGCTTGAATATGAACTTTTTCACCCTCCATGCGAAACAATACGGTATTACCGCGCTCAACCGGGCCAGCTTTTCCTGTGCCAAACAAACCTTTTCCATCAAGTACATATGTAAAAACGCGGTAACTTTTAGGTACAATATATTCGAATACGCTATAAGGATCAATAGCTATATCGAGAAATATTGTGTCCACAGCTAACTCATGTACTGGACCTATATGACCAAGAAGATTACCTGCAATTATGCGCGCACGAACTTCTTGGGATACTTGAATCTCAGGAATTTGATCACGTGTAATACTACGGTATTGAGGTGCAGCCATTTTTGCCACTCGAGGCAAGTTAATCCACAACTGTAACCCCCATAGACGCAGTTCGTCTTCACCACGTGGCATCTCTTGATGAACTACCCCACTACCAGCAGTCATCCATTGAACCTCACCAGCACGAATTATACCCATATTACCTGCGTTATCTTGATGTGCAATAGAGCCTTCTAGCATATAGGTTACAGTTTCAAAACCGCGATGTGGATGCATTGGAAACCCAGCAGAGTATTCACGTGGATCATGAGAATGAAACTCATCTAAAAGTAAAAATGGATCAAAAAGTCGCGCCTCTGAGAAAGCACGATTTATCCTAACTCCACCACCTTCAACCATCGGATTAGAGGGCAAAATTCGTTCAACTTGACGCGGCATAGTTACAAACGTCATTTGTTCGTTATCCAAAATTTACACCTACTACTGAAAGTTAGCAGCAAAATGTTCAGTTTAAGATTATGTGATTGGATAACAACAACCACATAACTAGAAGGTATTGCCAAAAATGGTAATTA
>CAYSWL010000016.1:0-27695 GCA_964434745.1 uncultured Candidatus Bathyarchaeia archaeon
AGTTCTGTAGCAAAGCATGCAACTATATCCTCATAGTCAAGCTCGTTAACATAAGTTGATATATAAATTCCCAATTTATCAACACCATACGAGTCAACCGAAGTTACACTTAAAAATCTAAGAATCAGAATCCTTTCTGTATCTAACTGCTGCTCTTTTACCAATACGAACGGAAAAGCATAAACAACCGGGATATAAGCTAAATCTGATGGCTTCTTCAAGCTGTCTAAAGCCTGACTGTATGCTTTCTCAAAGGTTTCTTTACTTTTATTAAACTGCCCCTTTGCGGAAGGTCTTAAGAACTTTGTATCTATTGGCGGTATATCCATAGGTAAGGGGTATTTAAATAAAAAATTAAAGGTTTAGGTGTTAGCAACTTATAATTCATTACTATGTAAGCTTGTTTTTTCTGTTTTTCCTTATAGCGATTTGACTTTTTTGGTGGCTAACAAATAATAATGTGTACATTTGCGTTGATAAAGCTGTTCATAATGATTCTGTCTTTAGAGAATTGGCCTATACTGGAAATAATTCGAATGCTTGGCCTTTTAGGAATAGGCCTAACAACAAGCTATCTAGTGCAAAAAGAGAAACTAAAAGTCAATTACTCTAGAAAAATACTTCATTTCGCACAGTTGCTTTCAATTTTTATTATCAATAAAACTTTTTTCAATTATAGTATAGAATACTTCGCAATATCAGGCGCGCTATCTTTGGTTGAATCTCTAATTATGGTAGAGCCTCTAAGAAGGCGTTCTAGGTTCATCGCTTTTATGTTCCTTTCTTATGATCGCCCAGAAGATAGACCGCATACCGTTCGCTTAGTAGCAACGCAGGTTCTGGGCATGACTGTTGTTCTCATCGGGGTAGCTTACTTGTATCAGTTTTCAGGATTACCGCTTGACCTGCTTGCTATACCCTTGCTAATTACTGCATTCGGTGACGGCCTAGCTGAGCCTGTGGGAGTATATTTTGGCAAGCACAAATACAAAGCTAAAGACCTGTTTGGAGACCGCATCTATACCCGAAGTTACGAGGGGAGTTCAATGGTGTTTTTCTCTTCTATTTGCGCTTTAATCTTTTTCAGCAAACTATTTTTACTAAACGAGCTAATTTGCCTATTTATACTCGTACCTTTGCTAATGACCTTAACCGAAGCATATTCACCTCACACGTGGGACAATCCTTTCATGTACTTAGTTGGCGGATTAGCAGTCTACCTCACTGTAATAGTGTTCTAAAATTCACGTAATGCTCAAAAATAAAATGATGATTTTATCCATAACGGAAATTAGTGCTTTGGCGGTTAAGATACTATAGCAGTGGTGGCAGCAAAGTGTTTTTAGTTTTCCTCTCTATCTTTTATCTGTTATAGTGAACTTGCTCAAAGTTCCAGCAAAGCTTTCTTACTTTGCTCTTATTTTGCGGAAGAATAGTGTGCACGGCCAATTGTTGTGCCAAGCTGGATCCAGTCTTGAAATAGTTACTTGTTTTGCTGGCTTATTTGTAACGTTAAAGTTATTTTATGTGTTCATCAAGGTGCCCAACTGACTTGTGTTAGCTTCTTTAGTTTTGTAGTGTATAACTACGTTTCCTGATTGGAAGTGCTTTGCTTGCATAAATTGCAAGTTTACTTTTTTTACTCCAGAAAATAATGCTTTTCCTGCTCCAAGGATGACCGGTGTTACTATAAACCAGTAATCGTCAATTAACCCTGCAGATGTTAATTGCTGTACAATCGTGCCACTGCCAAAAATAATTATGTCAGAAGTATTTTCCTTTTTTAATCTTTTAACTTCCTCTATTAAACTATCACTAAGTATTACTGTATTTTCCCAATCTGTCTTTTTTAGGGTTTTTGAAAAAACTATCTTTCTCATTTTAGTTAATGTTTCGGCTATTTTGCGTTCAGCGATTTTGTCCTCTTCTCCTTCTGGTGAGTAATCTAGATTTGTTACGCCCTTAACCATTTTTGGCCAGTAACTTTCAAACATTTCATAAGTTACCCGCCCGAAAAGAATCGTGTCTGGTGCGCCAGCTTTTTTCTCTTCAATTAACTCTTTATCAATATCCGAATCAGGTATAAACCAGTCGATTTCCCCGTTGGGGCCAGCAAAAAAGCCATCAAGTGAAACTCTATTAAGCATTATAACTTTTCTCAATTCATTATTCTCCTTTAGAAACAGCTATTTTTAGGTTAAAATGAGCTTTAAATTTGAAGCTTTGTGGATGTCTTTTAACACTTACAAATCGTAATGCAAATTAGTTCTCATGGTGACCTCGCATATGCTTTCAAAAGCTTGCTTTGACTATTATAAAAGAAGTAGTAGACTTTTTCATTTACTTCTTTCTATTTCTATAAGCCAGATATGCTGAAATAGTATGTTAGTGCTAAAAGAACAATATCTGTAAACTGTAGGTTGTTCTTTTTGTTAGTTTTCGTTGTGGTGGGTGAGTTTGAAAATGTTTGTTTACCATTACTCATTTTAGTATAGTTTGCTTGATTTAGCTAATTGAAAAATAATCCTTGCCACTAAGTGGGTGTTAAGTCTGTTTGATAATTTGTTTGGTCGTCAGCTCACCAGTTGCTTTTGTTTTCTTTTATCAAACCATACTTGCGTGCCTGTTTTGTTTCTTAGGATTGTGGGGCCTTCCTTCGATGAGCCATTCTATGTAGTATTTTGTTTATGGCTTTTGGCAGTTTTAGTTTCCACAGCCGAGGTAGACTTTTATTTTGGCGTTTGTTCGCAGATGAGTCTAAGAATATATTAAGCTCGACCGGGCAGGCTTTGACTCAGACTTGATATTCTATGAATCTTTCAAGGTTCTCTGATACTGATTTTGAGAGACTTTTAGCTTTTTTCTCATCAGAGAATCAACCAAAAGCACTTTCACCACATAGATAACCTTTTAGGATGTGTCGAAGCTGCTAAGAGCCTTTTTTAGCTGCTTATCTGAATTCTCTCCCCGTTGATAGGTCTGCCTAGTCGTGTTGACCCAGAGTGCTCTTTGCGTTAGATTATGGGCTTTTTAGAAGTGTGCCCTTCTATGAATTCGTTTGCGCCTATAACCTGTAGATAGTCTCTAAACGGTGTCTCTCTTAGATGTTAAATTAGGATTCGCATACACTTTGTCGTGAAATTAAGTTTTATATTGCGATATAATTTAGTATCAGGTACTGCCCTTGATCAAGAAAAAAGTAGCATAGTGCTGATCGTGATTTTTAGCATACATTTACTGATCATTTAGTTAAATCTATTAGGTAAATATTTTAAATAAACCACGTATTTACTCAGTAAAGATGTCCATTACTACCAAAATTAAACGATATTCTATTATGGAAAAAGGTTTGCTAGTTACTGAAGATTATGCTACTTGGTGGGTTTATTTTCTAATCTGGGTAGTGATTGTATTGGCTATTTATTGGTTTATTCCTTCCATTAATCTTTTAATTGATTTGGCCATAGCAGTGTCTGTTGCGTTAATTTTAGGATACACAATACTAAGGATAAAAAACGTTAGAGAGTGGGCTCATAAGAAAAAATTCATTCCCTGGAATCTTATTGACAAAGCCACGCTAGAAGGTCGACATATTACTTTCTTCTTAAAGGAAAAGCATTACAAGAATGGAATAGTAAACTACAATATTCAAAGATCAAACGTCGACGAAGTTAAGGCGCTGTTAACATCGGTGCTTGGTGACAACTTCAAAACAGACAGCAAATAGCAGCAATAAACACACAGATAGTATCTTATCTTTGTTGCATTTATTGCGCGCTCGTTTTTGAAGAAAAGATTGATTATTAAAAACATTTTTGATATTATTATTTTTGTGCTTGTTGTTTTAGCCAGTTAAAGATGGCGTTCATGGTGGCTTGGTCAAGCTGAGTATTTGGCGAGTTATAATTTACAGTGGCTGATTGTGCGTTGAGTTCTTCTCGCGGTTTAGTCTCATGCTTTAGTACATGGTTGGCGTTTTCTGGATAAACAAAAGACACTGTAGTTTTCCCGGCAGTTGCCTTTTCAAGTTCGGAGCCATCTATTTTCCAGTCGATTTGTATATCTTTTTTACCTATCACTACTAGCACTGGCTCACCAACCTTTGCAAGATGCTCAGGGAGCCTGTAGTTCCACAGTTCTCTTGAGAAAGGCAAGTTAGCAGGAGCCCACAAGCTTAATACAATCATCTTTATGGTACCATCTGGTAGAGATGCCGCATTGGTGAGTGGTCTATTTGCCAGAAAGTCGGCGATAGCTTCCTCATAGAGTTTCATCTGGTTTTTTGCATCGGGCAACTTCTTGATCTGGCTAAAGACCTGACTATGAGCAACATCACCCACAGTTCTCCCTGGGGCGCCAGTTAGCACCAGCCCCTTGAAGCTATTGGTTTTTGCCTGCAGCTGATAGTTCACAGCATGAATAGCTCCCTCACTGTTAGTTAGCACAAAAAGATTATTGGAGTCCACGTTTTTCTTAGCAAGTATTGTTTCGACTGCGCCCTTGAGCTCTTCTATGTGGCTTTGCATGCTGATCTTGCCGATGAGCTTAGGTATGTTCTCTTGGATGTGAGGTCCTGAGGCGATCTTGTCATAACGCAACGTTACAAAACCCTGATTTGCAAGCGCCTCAGCCATTAGTTTGCCGCTGCAGTTCGTCCCAGGCAGGAGAGGTGAGCACCAGTTACGGTCAGTCGGGCCGCTGCCTGCCACCAGAATAACCGCTGGATGAATCGCTCCGTCTGACGGTCCAGTCAGTGTTCCATACATGAAAACATCAAAAACCTTCCAGGATACTTCTTTATCTTCAACAAGCATACTTACCATCCATTTTCCTCCAACAGAATAAATATACACAAAAAAAGTGTTCTATCTAAAATATAACCCCAACTATAACAAAAATTACTACGACATCACATATGATCAAAAAGCAAAATATTTGAAGTAAATTTAGTCGATGACATAACTCCTATGGATTAACAGACAAAATATCTCATATGAGCGAGAAATAGTGGCTAACGTAGACTGTGACGGATGTTTTGTCAAAAATGGACCTATGCGCCTGTCATTTTAAACAGATATTTCTCATCTTATTATGATTTTAAAAATGGTTAAAAGTCGCCTAGTTGATATATTTCAGGTTTGTCATGAAGTGCAAGAATTGTGGACATGTAGTTATAGTTGCTAATGGTGTCTGTAAGCATAAGCAGTCTAATCATAGCCAGTTTTGTCCATGTAGAAAACCCGAACCCACATAATTTTACCGATTTATCTTTTTTTAGAAAATAGGTTAAGTAGGTTTTAAGCTTGATGTTAGGTTAAAAGAAGGGTTAGTTTTTGGCTTTCCTTGTAAGTACTGATTTAGATGTTTTGGGGCTATTGGCAGACTAAGTGTATTCAATCTTTTATTGCTGTTTTTTAGATAGTGCAAGAAAGTTGGAAGCGTGTACTTAGAGCTTTTCAGGATTGCTGTTTGTGCTATATGCACGAAATGTTTAAGAAAGTAATACTTTATGAATGTAATACAGTGGTTGAAGTTGGAAACTGAAGTTGTCGTAACGAAGAAAGGTCAGACAACCATTCCTGCAAGACTCCGCAAAAAGTTTAACATTGAAGAAGGTACGCGCCTTGAGGTCATCGAAACCGAGGAAGGCATCCTGCTCAAGCCAATGAAGTCTATATGGGACTTGGTGGGCTCTGGCTCAGCATACGCCACGGTTGAGGAAATGAAAAAACTGCTTGACGAGTTAAGAGAGCAAGATGTATAGAGCTGTCTATGATAGCCGTTTCTTTGTCGAACTCTTCTATGCCAAGGACGAGGACTCGAGGCGTAGGATACGAGAAGAGAAGAAGTGCAAAGAGAAATATGTCTCGACAGTTTCAATCCATGAAGTCTACAGGCTCTCTCTGGTCCGTGAGGGTCGAGAGACAGCTAAACTTAGAGTTGCCCTGATGAAAAAAGGCTTCCAAGTTGTTCCGGTTGATGACCAAATAGCGCAGTCTTCTGCTGAGCTCAGAAAAAAGTATAACCTATCGATGGGTGATAGCATGATAGCTGCAACAGCAGCTAGCCTCAAAGCAATCTGCATAACAGACGACCCCCACTTTCAGCAGATCAAAGAAATCCAAACTGCCTGGCTCTAAATCACCCCCTAAAAAGTCCGTCACTAGAGCAAAAACCTTCACTTACACTAAGAACCAATTCTTCTAACAAAACGCTAACTCTTTTCTCTTTTAGAAAATAGGTTAAGTAGGTTTTAAGCTTGATGTTAGGTTAAAAGAAGGGTTAGTTTTTGGCTTTCCTTGTAAGTACTGATTTAGATGTTTTGGGGCTATTGGCAGACTAAGTGTATTCAATCTTTTAACTTATTATTGTTCTTTTGACCTTCTGGTGGTCTGAGCAGTTATTCACTAATCGTACGTATCGTGAAGACCTTCCAATGTCATTCCAGCGTGTGAAGATGGCGTATCCAATCTATAGGCTGCTAGAGTAGGCTTAATGTGAGAATGAACAGACTTAATTTCAACCTATAGTAGTGCGTGCTCTTTTGAGTACATTTAGATATTGTAGATTTATCCAGTACTTAATGTCTTTGTACTTAGCTCCAGCCATCACACTCACGTTGTATATTCCGTTGTCTTGTTTATGCTGCTCAAACCAACGGATTATTTGATTAAACTTGGGATGGTCATAGATTTCTAGGTGTGTAAGGGTGTCTATTGTTGATAGTATATCTGTCCAGTGGTAGGGGTAAGTGAATTTTGTCCAGTACTCAACACCTTGCCTATCTGGATATTTATCTCTGGTGAAAACCCTATCTGCTAGCAACATTCCTGCATCCTTTACTCGGCTTCTATAGGAAGGCATCAACGAAAATGGTCTTAGCACGATACCTGTTACTAGATGGGAGAATGGTTTGGTTTTATCAGGCTCGATTGTTTGTTTCTCATTCATAGCTTCTAGTTCTCTATTTCTAGTTCTTAGGGGGATAGCCCAGCCTCCATCATCCTGCTTAACTCTAAGTAGCCAGTTAAGTGACTTCTCGATTTTTATGCCATCGTATCCTGCTTTTATTAGAAATTCTGTAATACTTGCGCTATAGTTGGGGCTATACTGGTTACCATATATTCCTCTAAATTCGCCTTCTTTTGTCTGGAACGAAAATAGGTAATCAGCCGCTTTTTTGATTGCATCATGTTTTTTATTAAGCCCATAGAATTCTACTAATTCTGCTACAGTTTTGTATGTTTGATATTGATCGTAATTTGTAGGAGAACGTAATATCGCTTTCTTGTTCGGATATAACCATGAGCCATTTGACTGTTGATTTTCTAGTATTTTTTTCACATAAGGCAAGACCCATAATTTTTCTATATTTAACTCTTCTTCAAGCAAGTTCTGCTTCGTAAATGCTATTAATGCTTCATTGTCTGTGCTTAGCAGTGCCTTAATTGTCTGTTCCATATCTTTATTCCCATTCAAGATGTTTAGACAAAAAGTTCTCGACATCCTCGATAAACTTCAAGGTCCCATTCTCTATTTGCTTAGTCAAGCCGTCTAAATCGCTAAAGTTCGGATCTTCAACCAGAACATCTTCAACAATAAAATCAATACCCTTAGTTGTTGACATAAGTTTGTACTTATCCCAACCACTCTCTTTAAAATACTTCAAGTACTTTGCCTGAATACCTTTATTATACCCAAATAGCCAGACTTCAAATCTAAACTTGTCATGAATAAATACTATCCCAACTTTTAGCCCCCGACGTTTTAACGGTTTTGGAAAGAACGAAAAATACGTCATATCCATATATCCTAAATAGAGACTTCCAGAAACTAAATAGTCAGGATATTTGTTTTTAAAATAAGACCTCAAGTCCATAAGATAATCTATTAACCCGCGATATGCACTCTGAATTACGCCTTTCTCTAGTTGCTTTCTATATTCATCCATATAGTCTTGAAATGAACTCATGTTCTTAGCCTCTATTTTTACGACTCTCTTTGAATATATCCTGCTTATGAGGTTATTGTCTAAGATAGTGTACGTTAATTTATCCTAAAACTAATTTAGGCAACGTTTTTTCGCGGTCTTAAACTCTTAATATCAAACACAATGAGTTTTAATAACCAACAACTAAAGCCATGCTAAACATGAATTTACGAACAGAGCAGTGTGCTGAAATGATGTTCTAAGCAGTTCAGTTGCTTGTGCGTCGTTGTCAAAGTTGCTGCATCAGAAGTTCCTGCGAAGCCTTATTGAAATAGTGAGTTTAGTATTCACCTTAGCAATAAAGAAAGATACTATTCCTAGCTAAAGCTACACGCAACAAAACAGGTTCACAAACTACCATATAGAACAATCAAAATTTTTTAGTTGTTTATTTTAAAGAAGAACAAGAAACAAAAAAGAGATAGGCGACAGATTAGATGACTCTGGGATACGAGCCTAGAATCTTGACGAAGGTCGCATACTTTTCTAATGCTTCCAAGGCATCAGCACATCTTTTTTCGGTTCGATGTCCTTCAAAGTCTAGGTAAAAGTTGTATTGCCAAGCTTGAGTTTTTGTGGGTCGTGATTCAATTCGGGTTAGGTTGATATTTCGTGAGGCAAATTCGCCTAATGCGTGGTAGAGGGCTCCTGGAGCATGTTTGGCGCTAAATATGATGCTGGTTTTGTCGTCACCTGTAGGCGCTGCGTCTTCATGGGATATGACTAGAAATCGTGTGTAGTTTGATGGATTGTCTGCTATGTCGCGCGCAAGAATCTTCATACCATAAAGCTCTGCGGCTTTTTCGCTGGCAATGGCTGCTGCAGTGTAAAGCTGTTTTTCTTTAATCATTTTGACACTTCCGGCAGTATCGTAGGCTGGTATTATCTCCCATTTGTGCTTCTCAAGATACATGCGGCATTGTGCTAATGCTTGTGGATGCGAGTAGACTGCTTCAATATCTTCTATTTTGCTATTGGGGTTGGCGATGAGAACGTGAGCGAGTTTTACTGCAACTTCACCGCAGACTTTAAGATCATATGCAAGGAATAAGTCGTAGTTTTGGTTAACACTGCCTTCAATAGAGTTTTCAATTGGAACCACACCGTTTGGAATCGCGTCTGTTTTTACAGATTCAAAGACTTCACGAAAGTCTTTGCAGGGTACTGGTTCTACTTTGCTGCCAAAGAATTTGAAGACAGCCATTTCACTGTATGCGCCAGTTTCACCCTGATATGTTACTTTCACTTTTTATTTCCCTGCTTTCTATTTTTAATTAAGCACTTATTTATTCCATTTATCATTGCTTCAACGCTTGCCATTACAATGTCTTCTCTTGCAGCACGGGCTGAAACTATGTTGCCTTTGTCATCTTCAACTTTGATTATGACTTCTGCGACGGCATTTGAGCCTCCTGTTATAGCTTCTAGCCGATATTCGTTGAGTCTAATTTTTTCTAAACTGTTAGTTAATTTAGTTATAGCTCTAAGAACTGCGTCTACTGGGCCTACGCCTGTCTCGGCAGCAAAATACTCTTTGCCATCTAAGGTTAGTCTAACTGAAGCAGTTGGGATTACTTTAATGCCTGTCATTACAGCCATATCGCAGAGTTCAACAATCTTTTCTTCTTTTATGACTTCACCCATAACTGCAGAAGTTAATGCTATCAAGTCTGCGTCAGTTACCATTTTGCCTTTGTCTCCTAGTTCTTTGACTCTTTGGACAATTTCTTTAAGTTGTAGTTCTGTTGGGTGGATTCCTATGTCTTCTAGTTCTGCTTTGATGCCGCGTGCACCTGCTAGCTTACCTGCGACTAGTTTTCTTGTGCGGCCAACAGCTTCAGGCTTTATTGGTTCAAATGTTAAAGGCTTTACAGTTACCCCGCGAGTATGGATGCCTGATTCATGTGCAAAGGCATTTTCGCCAACAATTGCTTTGTTTGCTTGAACAGTTATTCCAGTTAAGGCTGAAACCATTCTGGAGGTGCTGTAAAGCAGTTTAGGATTAATGTTTGTCTTGTACTTATACAACATTTGAAGAGCCATTACAACTTCTTCTAGTGAGGCGTTGCCAGCTCTTTCTCCTAAGCCATTTATAGTGCAGTGTACTTGTGCTGCACCTGCTTCTACTGCAGCTAACGAGTTTGCTACTGCCATACCAAAATCGTCATGGCAATGAACACTTATAGGAACAGTAACTACCGTTTTAAGGTCTTCAATTAGTTTGCCCATGCTCCGCGGAGTCATTATGCCTACGGTGTCGGGGACATTTAGTCTATCCATGCCTGCCTTCTCCGCGGTTTGACATACTTGTTTTAGAAACTTTAAATCTGAACGTGTAGCATCCATTGGTGAGAATTCACATTTTGATCCATGTTTCTTTACGTATTCAACTGAGTCTGCAGTTGCTTTCAATACTTGCTCTTGTGTCATGCCTAATGCATATTTCATTTGGACTTCAGAGGAAGAGATGAATACGTGCACTGTATCAGCGTTGGTTTCAAGTGCTGCATCAATGTCGGTTTTAATTGCCCTTGAGAGACTACAGACTTCACATTTTAATCCTGAATTGACTATTTCTTTAATTACTTTCTTTTCGCCTTCTGAAGATGCAGCAAAACCTGCTTCTACTGCATCCACTCCTAAACGGCTAAGTTGATGGGCAATTTCGATTTTATCCTCTAAAGTTAAGGATACTCCTGGAGTTTGTTCACCATCTCTTAGAGTGGTGTCAAAAATGCGGATGCTTTTGGTATCTTTCGGGGTCATAGTTGTTTAACCAGCTTGAGGGGTTATATATTTATGACTATTAAAAGGGGAATCAGAGGGCGGAAGCAATAGCTTCTGCCATACTTATAGTTGTGGCGTTGCCGCCTAGGTCTGGAACCACCGTTGGCGTCTGCAGAGTTTTAACTACTGCTGCCTCTATAGCGGTAGCTGCTTCTATGCACTTTGGATCATTGTACTTTTCGCCTAGCCAGTCCATCATCATCTTTGCTGATAATATCATTGATATGGGATTAGCGATATGTTTTCCTGCAATGTCTGGGGCTGAACCGTGAATAGGTTCAAAGAGTGCAAAGTCGTCACCTATATTAGCGCCTGGTGCCATGCCTAAGCCGCCGATAAGTTGAGCCGCCTCATCGGATAAGATATCGCCAAACATGTTGCATGTGCAAAATACGTCAAAGTCTTGGGGCTTGCGTATTAAGTGCATGGTTGCTGCATCAACATACATTTCGTTAAATTGTATGTCTGGGTATTGCTTGGCAGTCTCTCGACAGATGCTTGCAAATAGCCCATCAGTTACACGCATAACGTTTGCTTTGTGAATGGCTGTGACTTTCTTTTTGCCATTACGCATTCGAGCGGTTTCGAAAGCACGTTTAGCTATACGCTCACAGCTTTTACGTGTGATTACTCGTAAACAGATGGTTGTATCATTGCCGATGGTGTACTCTAAGCCTTTGTATACATCTTCAGTATTTTCTCTTACAAAGATCATGTCGATGTCTGGACGGGCTGCGGGTGCACCTGGATATGCTTTTAGTGGTCGAACGTTAGCATACAAGTCAAATAATAATCTTAGTCTAACAATAACGTCAGCTGCAGTTTCGCCAACTGGGCCTTTTAGACATGCATTTGATTCTCTAATTACGGTTAAGCTGTCTTCAGGTAATGCTGCACCTCGGTTCTTGAGTACAGCATCTCCTGCCTCGGCTCGATTCATAACAAGCTTAACGCCAAATTTCTGTTGAACTCTATCAAGAACTTTTAAGGTAGCTTCGGTTAACTCTGGACCAATGCCGTCCCCGGGCATTAAGGCAATTTTGTATTCTTTCATTGCTTGTTTAGCCTCTTACGTAAGTTTTCGATTAATCCGCCATCAGCGAAAATTTCCATTATGAACGGAGGTAGTTTGGTTCCTTGTAATGTTTGTTTTGTAGTTAGGTTTTCTATTTTGCCTTCTTCAAAGTTTACTGTGATTTCGTCGCCTTCTTTTACAGCATCAGCAATGCCTTTACATTCAATGACAGGTAATCCAATGTTTATGCTGTTGCGATAGAATATGCGTGCGAATGATTCTGCTAGAACGCATTGAACGCCTGCATATTTCAGGGCCAAGGGTGCTTGTTCTCTGCTTGAGCCACAGCCGAAGTTTTTCGCTCCTACTACAATTACGCCTTTGGCTGCTTTTTCAGGAAACTTTGGATCTAAACCTTCCATTGCGTGTTTAGCTAGTTCTTTTGGATCAATTAATGATAACCATTTTCCGGGTAAAATTACATCGGTGTCAATGTTGTTTCCAAATTTTATTGCTTTTCCTTTTACTTGCATTTTCATGCCTCCACTTTTCTAGGATCGGTTAATTTACCTGTTAACGCTGAGGCTGCTACAGTTGCTGGTGATGCTAAGTAGACGCCTGCTTCGGGGCTGCCCATTCTGCCTATGAAGTTGCGGTTTGAAGTGCCTACACAGACCTCGCCTGATGCTAATAGCCCAATATGTCCTCCAAGACATGGACCGCATGTAGCGCCGCAGACCATTGCGCCTGATTGGGTAAAAATGTCTATCAATCCCTCTTTTAACGCCTGAGCATAAACTTCTTGTGATGCTGGTATTACTAGCACGCGTACACCGGTTTTGACTTTTTTGCCTTTCATAATTTGGGCTGCTGCCTGCAAGTCTTCTAGGCGTCCATTAGTGCATGAACCAATAAATGCCTGATTGATTACTACATCATCTACTTCGCTAATTGGTTTAACATTGTCTACTGAGCTAGGGCATGCTACCTGAGGTTCCAAATTGTCAACGTTAACTTTGAAAGTTTTTTCATATTTTGCGTCAGTGTCACTTTTCAGGGATTCAAATAATCCGTTTGGTATGGTTATTCTGTTTTCTAAGAATTTACGGGTGGTTTCGTCAGGTTCTACTATACCGTTTTTTGCACCTAGTTCGACTGCCATATTGCAAACTGTCATTCTGCCTGCTATGCTCATGTTGCGCATAGTTGCCCCTGTAAATTCTAAGCTTCTGTATATGGCTCCGTCAACACCCATTTTTCCTGCCATGTACAAAATAAGGTCTTTAGGTGCTACATATTTTTGGAAGTTGCCTTCAACTTCTACTTTTATGGCTTCGGGTACTTTTAGCCACATTTTGCCTGTTGCAAAAACAGCGGCTGCTTCTGTTGAGCCGATGCCGGTAGCGAACGCTCCGAAAGCGCCATAAGTGCAAGTATGTGAGTCAGCACCTACTATGAGCGCCCCTGGCATTACATGTCCTTTTTCAGGCATTACTTGATGGCATATTCCGCCTTCGCCTACATCGTAGATGCGAATGTTTTGTTCTTTGGCGAATTTACGTAGCATCTTGTGTAGTTCTGCCATCTTTACTGATTCAGCGGGTATCTGGTGATCTAAAATTATGATCACTTTTTTGTTATCCCATACTTTATCTGTGCCAATTTTTTTGAAGGCTTCAATGGCTAAAGGTCCGGTTAAGTCGTGGACCATTATTGTATCAACATTAGCGTCCACTATGTCTCCTGGTTGTACAACTGTTTTTCCTGATGCTTTAGCCAAGATTTTTTCTGAAATGTTCATATTTTTGCCTCAATTAATTTTTTAATTACTTTGAAAGCTGCTTTTGACAATTCCCACTTTCTGGTGCAGTGAAGTTAAGTTTTTCTCCGTATAAACGGCAGATTCCCATGAATCACTGCTAAATCCTGATTGTCTACTTCAACTCCGTGGGTTGGGTTGTTGAATAGCCAACTGTTTCTAAATAGAGGGAGAGTGATTGATTGGTTTATTTTTGTTTATTTATTACTCGAGCGCCAAGGCTTTGGTGCCTCGTGCTAGGGCTGTTATGCCTGTTCGTGCGAGTTCTAGTATGCCAAAGGTGTTCATGAGGTTCAAGAAGGCGTTGATTTTGTCAGGTGTTCCTGTAATTTCTACTGTTAAGCTATCAGGTGCTACGTCTACAATGCGTCCTCTGAAAACGTCTGTGAAGTTAATGATTTCTGATCTGGCTTTTCCATCTGGTACATGTACTTTAGCTAGCGCTAATTCTCGAATTACTGTGAATTTAGGTTCAAGCTGGCTGACTTTTACTACGTCAATTATTTTTTTAAGTTGTTTGACTACTTGGTCGATGGTTTTTTCATCGCCTCTTACACCAATAGTCATGCGTGAGAGACCTTTTTGTTCAGCTAGTCCAACTGAGATGCTTTCGATGTTAAAGTCTCTGCGGCGGAACATATTTGAGACACTGTGCAGTACACCTGGCTTGTTTTCTACCAATACTGCGATAATGGCTTTTTCTTGATTTTCGTTTTCCATTTTTTATACACCATTATTCTAAGAGGTGACCTATTAGAGGTCCCCGTTTAATACTTCTTTTAAGCTTCGCCCTGGGGGAACCATGGGGAAGATGTTTTCTTCAGGTGATATGGGTACGTCTATTACTGTAGCTACATCGCTTTTCATTGCGGTTTTTACTGCCTGCGCGAATTCGTCTATGGATTGTGCTCGTAGACCTTGTGCACCGTATGCTTCTGCTAGCTTTACGAAGTCAGGTACTTTGCCAAGATTGATTGCTGTATATCGTCTACTGTAGAGCATGCGTTGCCATTGAGCTACATTTCCTAGTACAGAATTATTGAATATCATTACTATGACTGGTATGTTTTCGGTTACTGCACAGGCAAGTTCGTGTTCGCTCATGATGAAGCTGCCATCGCCGGCTATGTCAATTACGTGTCTATCTGGGCAAGCAACTTTAGCTCCAATTGCTGCTGGAAAGCCAAAACCCATTGTGCCTAACCCGCCTGAGGTAATGAATGTGCGTGGCTGGAGAGATTGGAAAAATAGTCCCGCCCACATCTGGTTTTGGCCTACTTCAGTGGTGGCTATTGCGTTTGCAGGTAATATTTCTCGCAAGGTCTTTAACAGTGTTTTTGGTTTCATGCAGCTGTTGTCGTTGCAGTTTTCGCTTAACTCTTCTTTGACTTGTTTAACTCTTTTTGCCCATGTTGTGTCTTTCTGTTTTTTGAGTTGGTTACCTATTATAGTGTAGAGTGTTTGTAGGCTGCATTTAGCTTCTCCTACAATTGGTAGGTGAACATCTATGTTTTTCTCAATTTCTGCTAAGTCTACATCTATATGAATGATTTTTTTATCTTGACAGAACGTGTCGTTTGTCGCGCAAGAACGGTCAGAAAATCTGGTGCCTACCGCTAATAGAAGGTCAGCTTCAATGATCAGTTTGTTAGCTGCTTGAGTGCCATGCATTCCTATGTCACCTAATGCAAGGGGATGGTTTTCTGGGATTGCTCCTTTACCCATGAGTGTGGTTACCACAGGTATGGCTAAAAATTCTGCAAGCTGTAGTAATTCTTGTGAAGCATTACCGCCGATTACTCCACCGCCAGCTAATATGATTGGTCTTTCTGCTTCTAGGATCATCTGAGCTGCCTTTTTTAATCCAAGTTCGTCGATTGTGCAAGTTGGATTGTACCCTAACAGTTTGGGTTCTTGGGTGAAGTCAAAATCGGCTACTTGTGTTTGTATGTCTTTAGGAAAGTCTACTAGTACTGGTCCAGGTCTGCCTGTTGATGCTATATAGAAAGCAGTTTTTATCATCTGAGGTATTTCTTTTACTTTTCGGACTTGGTGACCATATTTAGTGATAGGGGTGGTTATGCCTACTATGTCTGCTTCTTGAAATGCGTCTCTTCCTACCATGTATGATGTGTTGTGACTATAAGCTGGCACCTGACCTGTTAAAGCAACTACTGGTGAGGAGTCCATGTATGCCGTAGCTATACCAGTGACCAGGTTGGTTGCGCCTGGACCGCTGGTTGCCATGCATAATCCAGTTTTTCCACTGGCTCTTGCATAGCCGTCTGCGGCGTGGGCTGCTGACTGCTCATGTCTGCATAGAATGTGCCTGATTTTTGAATCATGCAACGCATCATATATGGGCAGTACTGCTCCTCCAGGTATGCCGAACATTTCGGTTATTTTTTGGCGTTCAAGGGATTCTATTAGGGCTTTTGCTCCTGACATTTGGGTCATATTTTTAGCACCTTCGGTATCGTGAATATTTTGCATCCAGAACAAGCTGAAAATGCGATTTGGTGGAAAAATTTGTTTTCTCTGTGGAAAGACTTAGAGTTTTCAGAGGGTTGCCTAGAAGGGTTGAACAAAACGGCGAACTGATTTTTTATTGAGGTGGCGATCCCTCACGTTCTTTCCTCCGTTAAATAAGCTTCTTAAATTTACCTTAAAAATCAGATAAAAATGTTGTGGTATATTAGCACAATACTTGAACGTCTTTTCATTAAATATCTATGCTACTATACACATTTTTTCTTTTATCTAACTTTTCTTATAATTACCCTTAAAATCAAGCATTTTCACCAAATTAATTGAGTAAAGTTCAAAAATTTCTTATAGATAAACAATAGTCAATAACGGAAATATGTTGCTATTATATCTTTTATTAGCCCTAACCTGTTAAAGAGATGTAAACAGTAATTAACGGCAAGTATCGAATATATTCTAAAATATAGCTAGCTTTGCGGTAGTTTTTTGCTCTTTTTGTTTTTCATTAAAACGGTTATAGTTGCGGTGATTATACTTATAACTATAATTATTGCTGCATAGGTGAGTTCTAAAGGAAAATCTGGCTGATTTTTTGCTGTTGCTGTAGGTTGTGAAATTATTTCTGAAGGTGACGGCGACTGGGTTGTTGTTGAACTTGGAGACTTAGATGGCATTAAGGTAGCCATTATTGGTGTTACTGTTGGCGTGTTTAATGGCGTCGGTGTGATTGTTTGGGTTGGGCCGTTGGATGGTTTTTGAGTAAGGATCGGACTATGTGATGGGCTTATATATGGTGCTTCGGATATTATTTGACCGTTTACTGTGTTGTTTTTTATTGTGTTTGGTTGCGAATGGCTACTAAATAGATACTTTTTGGTTCCTGTAAAAGTGTTATTGCTGATAGTGTTATTTGAGCCATAAATAACAAGGCCTACTTCGCCGCCCAAAAAAGTGTTGTTTAAAATAAAGTTATTCTCTCCTCCGCAGTATACTGATTCTCCGCGTCCGTCATCGTAAAGTAAATCCGCGTTATGAAAGGTATTGTTGATTATTGAGCAGTTATTGCAGCCGTTTAGAGTCATTGCTCCTCCTGCTACAGTAAATATCGTAGAATTTGTGATGCTGCATTCTGTAGCGCCACCCATCGATAAATGTGCTGAACAGAACCACATAATACAAATGTTTTTGATAGTTACGTTGCTTCTTAGACCTATGCTTATTGCAGGCGATGACTTGTTATCGCCACTAATTGTGAATTTTGCTCCATCAATTATTACATTGTCACATTCAATACTAAGCGTATGTCCTGTGATATTAGATGTTAAAGTGTACGTATTTCCTTCTTTTGTGATTGGTGCAGTGGAAGGTTCAATGCTGCCATCGTTTTTAATATGTATGTACGGAATAGAATTTGGTGGAAACAAAAAATTTGCCTCTACTAAGTAAGCTATTTGGGCTCCAGCTAACATACAACCTAGTATAAGAGTGATAAGTGCAAATTTTCTGTTCATTTCCTCAGCTGCCTCTTATATTTTATTGTCCTAACTCCTTTTAGCTCTCTTTGAAGAACACATTGTTCTTCTAAAAGAACGGTTGTAAACCAAAATAAACTCCTTTAAGAAGGGAAAAATGAGTAATTTACAATTTTTCTGGCTTAGCTATGTTGTTATTGTACCCGTTTCCGTTACCATTGTATGTGGTTAGGACATTCATGCAAGCTAGAACTGCGTCCATACTGGCCATAACAATATCTTCACGGACTCCTCTGGCAGTTGCTGTTTTAGTGCCTTTACGCATATGGACTTCGACTTCAACCATGGCATCAGTTCCACCAGTTATAGAATTGACGTGGTATTGTTCAAGGTATATGGGTTCGGTTGCTGCTACAGCCTTTTTTACAGCATTGATGACAGCATCTACTGGACCTACGCCTGTGGCTGCTTCAATAACTTCTTTTTCGTTGACTTTGAGCCGAACAGACGCGGTAGGTGTAACTTTATCTCCACTCATAACAGTGACTTCGCGTAGTTGGATTGCTTTAGGCTTAGCCACGCCTGTAACTGCTTCAGCGATAGCTAGCAGTTCTGCATCAGTTACTGTTTTACCTTTATCACCTAATGTTTTTACTCTAGACGAAATTTCTTTAAGTTGATCTTCATTTAGATAAATGCCCATGTTTTGAACTTCGGCTTTGATAGCATGACTGCCTGAATGCTTGCCTGCAGATATACATCGTGTTTTACCGACTGTGGCTGGATCAATAGGTTCATAAGTTAACGGATTTTCAAGTAGCCCTTGAGTGTGGATGCCTGACTCGTGTCTAAATGCATTTTCACCAACAATAGCCTTGTTAGGTTGCACTTGTATGCCTGTAAGACGAGAGATTAACTGTGAGGTACTATAAAGTAGTTCTGTTTTAATGTCTAATTCTTTTTTGTATAGTGAACGAAGTGTGATTACAATTTCTTCTAATGCAGCGTTTCCAGCGCGTTCACCTAAGCCGTTTATTGTGGCGTGTACTTCTTCAGCTCCAGAACCTAATGCTGTTACACTATTGGCTACTGCCAAGCCAAAGTCGTTATGGCAATGTACACCTAAAGGAACTTTGACAGTCTCTTTAAGTCTTGCGTACATCTCTGCAGTGCGTTCAGGAGTTAAAATACCGACTGTGTCACATGGTATAATTTTATCTACACCAGCGGATACTGCAGTTTGAAAGACTTTTGTTAGATAATCAAAATCTGAACGAGTTGCATCTTCAGCCAAAAGCTCCACTATTAATCCATGATCTTTGGCGTATATTATGCAATCCTCAGTTGTTTTTAGAATCTGTTCACGAGTTTTATGTAGTTTACACTCTATATGAAGATCTGAAGTGGGAATGATCATGCAAATTGTTGAAGCACCACTTTTCAATACTGCATCAATATCGCTTTTTGTTCCCCTAGCAGCACTGCTGATTTGTGCCCTTAGCCCTTGCTTGGCAATTAATTTTACAGATTCCATTTCACCTTCTGAAACTGCAGCGAAGCCTGCTTCAATAACGTCTACACCTAACTCATCTAAACGTTGGGCAATTCGCAATTTATTTTCAGAAGTTAAGGAAACTCCAGGTGTTTGTTCACCATCACGAAGGGTGGTGTCTAAAATTTGGATTTTTTTTGGAAAACGATTAGGGTTGAATAAAGCAATTCCCCATTTTACATTCCTCGCTAATCCTTTTCACAGGTGCAGGGGTAAATATAAGATTTGTGGTATCTCAATATTTTTAGAAAATTCAGCTAATTTCCTTATTTTGCTCATAATAATTTGTTCCACGGATTAACGTTGATTATTTGCTTTGATTAAATTCTTATGGAAAAATGTACTGGATAAGTGGAAATGTAGATTCTTCTGGTAAGTTGTAGGTATTATTCAGCTATCTATCTATATTCGTACAAAAATTATGTCTCCAAATTTTAATATTCGAATTATTTAATTCAAATGCATCCTGTTTTATTTTTTTGAGTTACTACCAAACAGTTTGACGTATTATGCTCTTTGTTGATTTTACAACTCCTTTCATCATTTTAATTGGCCTGTTTTTATACGGTAATGCAGTCATTTGTATTGTAAGAGTTTCTTAACCGCTATCTTTTGTAAATAGTATGCGATGAGCGCCATTGCTGTATCTTTTGTATTGCAGTCTTAATTGGTCGTTGATACTTTCAAGATATAGATTATGGTCGTTTACTTTTATCCCAATAGTAAAGAAATAGTTCTTTGACCCAATTGTGAAATTTGGAGTCTGTGCCAAAGAACCCTGCGTAATCGATTTTTCCTCCAACTTGGCGAAAGCATATTCCTGCAACTTTCTCTGTGACTATTATTATAGTGTGTAATTCTGGTAAAATTTTTGTCTCTAGGTTTTTGATTATTTGCATTGTAGACGAGTTAGGTGGAAGACGATTTTCAGGTACTATGAATTTGAGTTCTATGCCTTTGTCAACTTTTTCATCCATTATTGGAAGCATGTGCTGAGGTATGGTGCCTTCTGCCATTCCCCACCCGTATTGTTCCATTTCACTATAGGCGCGTTCAGCTATATTTAAAACCTCAATTGTGTCAATTACAAGTTTCGCACCTGAAAGCTCGCTTATTCGACTTTGAAACTGGACTGGCAATTGTGATAGGTCGTGTGTTGAGAAATATTCTTTATAATGTGATACGAACTCTAATGAGGCACTAAGTTGAAGCACAAGTTTACCATAATTCGTAAGGGCAAATGTCCCATCAGGCATTCTTTGAACCAGCAAAGCTGCATTTAGCCGTTCGAGTTGCCTAAACGCTTCTGTAGCGGTAAAATCTAGTCGGCGAGCTATTTCCTGCATTTTCAAATTCTCTTTACTTAACTTGCGCAGTATGGTCAATCTGCTTTCACTTGCCAACTCAAAAAACAGCTTCTCTAATACACAATTGTCCTCCAATACTTTGCCTCCAGTGTTGAAATATTAACTCTGATGCTTACTTCTTAGCATCACTATCAAATAAAACTAATCACAAATGCTGTCAACATATGAACTTGAGGCAAAAAATATGCAAAAGCAAACCAGATTCAAAGAACGCGTCTTCTCTGTGGAACTTAAATCAAAGCGAAATCTTAAAAACGTTACCTTCGCCAGCGGCATTCACGATAATGTTCTAGTTGAAGGTACATTAGGTGAACTGGTTCAAGCAAAATTCACCGAAGGCGTTATTTTACAAGTTACCGGCAAAAACGGCGTACTTCGGATAGACCTTGGAGAAGACGAAATCCAAAAACCCAACAATCAAAACCAAAGTGAGGTAATATTTTAATGACTGCACCAACACCAGCCATTATCGGCGCATCTGTAGAACTTGATTATTGTTCGCATAGCAAAGAAGAACTATTTCAAGACAATGCATCTTTAACTGACATGTTACCTCAAGATAGGCAACAGCAAAAAAAACTTTGCGAGGAACAACCATTACCATTTGCTCCTAATTGCAGCCACTGGAAATCTTACAATATTATACAGGCTTATCATAACCGCATGTACGTTTACACGCAACAATTACAGCATAAATTAATTGACACAAATTCAGCTATCTATCATATTGTTTCTATTTGCAGGCTGTTTAGTTTATTCTCTCTTCGAAATATTCACAGTTGTAATTATCATACTAAATTACAAATAATCAACTTGGAGGCCGTATAAAGTGAGCAAAGCATTAATTGTCTACGGAACTCGATACGGTGCATCAGCTAGCACCTCTCAGGAAATTGCCAATATCTTACGGCAAGAAGGTTTTGATACATATATTATCAACGCGAAAGAAGAAAAGATCAAGGATATCGCCCCTTTTGAGTTGATAATTGTAGGTAGTGGTATACAGATAAACCGTTGGACTAGTGAACCTGAAGATTTCCTTAAAAAATTCCGAAATCAGCTTGCATCTAAGAAAGTTGCACTCTTTGTTTGCTGCGGGTCTGCTTCTCAATTATACTCTGATAAACCAGTCGACATTGATAAAACTAAAATCAAATATCTTGACGAAAAAGCCTCTAAATATGATCTTAACCCTATTGCTTTAGGCTTCTTCGGCGGGGTTTACAATTTTAACAAGACACCTTGGTGGTCTAAAAAAGCCCTGAACGCAGAAAGACCAAAAATTGAAGCATCTTATAAAGAAACTGAACCTGGAGTTTACGATACTAGAGATTTAAATGCTATCCATGAGTGGACAATGCAGCTAATTAAAGCAGTTCGCAAATAATTATCCGTTATTTCTCTTTTTCCTTAACCTCCGCTTTAAAAGATCATTTGTTTATCTTTCTATATACTTTCTAAAAAGACTTAACAGCATCTGGTTGATAATCAGCTATATCATAAACTGATATTTGAATTGGTGTTAACCATGAGAAGTAATGATGTTAAAAGCGGAGTTGAGCGGGCACCTCATCGCGCCTTACTAAAATCCCTAGGTTTAACTGACAACGATATCTCTAAACCTTTCATAGGTATCGCAAACAGTTATACTAATATCGTTCCTGGTCACATTCACTTGCGCACTTTAAGTGAAGCGGTAAAGGAAGGAATACTTGCTGCTGGCGGCCAACCATTCGAATTTAATACAATCGCAGTATGTGATGGCATTGCAATGGGCCACCAAGGCATGCGTTACTCATTGCCCTCAAGAGAAATTATCGCTGATTCAGTTGAGATAATGATTCAAGCTCATAGGCTAGATGGATTAGTTATGGTCACTAATTGTGATAAGATTACTCCTGGTATGCTTATGGCGGCAGCACGCATGGATATCCCAGCTATTGCATTAACTGGGGGCCCAATGGAGGCAGGCCGATTGGACGGTAAAAAAATCAGCTATTCTAATGTGCCAGAAGCTCTTGGCCAGGTGGTTGCAGGTAAATTACCTGAAAAAGAGCTTAAACGGCTTGAAGATTCAGCTTGCCCAGGATGCGGTTCATGTAGCGGTATGTTTACTGCTAATACTATGGCGTGTATGACTGAAGCTTTAGGTATGTCACTGCCTAACTGTGCCACAACAATCGCAACAGGCTCTCGTAAAGTGCGAATAGCCAAAGAAACGGGTGCACAAATAGTCAAACTTGTTAACGATAATCTCAAACCTTCTGCTATACTAACTAAAAACGCATTTGAGAACGCCATCGCTGTTGATATGGCTTTAGGTGGTTCCACAAACACTGTACTTCACCTAACTGCAATAGCCAAGGAAATAGGCCTGAACTTATCTTTGAAAACTTTCGATGAAATCGGTAAAAAGATTCCCCATCTGTGCAGTATGATCCCAAGTGGTGCTTATGCAATGGAGGACCTTGATGTAGCTGGCGGCATACCTGCAGTTATGAATGTGCTTTCAGACTTTTTAAACTTGAATCAACCAACAGTCTCTGGATATACAGTAGGTGAAAACATTAAAAATGCTCATGTTTTGGATGCAAATATTATACACCCATTAACTAATCCGGTGCATAAAGAAGGCGGCATAGCTATCCTAACTGGAAATCTCGCACCAAAAGGTAGCGTTGTAAAAACTGCAGCTGTATCATCCTTAATGCAAAAACACTCGGGTCCAGCTAAAGTATTCGACTCCGAAACTGAAGCTGTGATTGCAATACGCAATAAAAAAATCAACCCTGGCGATGTAGTAGTCATACGGTATGAAGGTCCAAGGGGTGGACCTGGTATGCCTGAAATGCTCATCCCCACAGCTACTATAGCCGGAATGGGACTTAGTGACAGCGTAGCTCTAATAACTGACGGAAGATTCTCAGGTGCAACTCGCGGGCCATGTATAGGGCATGTAGCTCCTGAAGCCTTTGAAGGTGGACCTATAGCGGTAATTAAAAATGGTGATATTGTAAATATTGACATAGCTAATCGTAGTCTAAATGTTGAACTTTCAGAACAGGAACTTTCCAGCCGCTTATCCCATTGGACGCCTCGACCGGCAAAAATTGCTAAAGGCTACCTTTCTAGATACAAACCCGTACCGTTAGACTAGCCTGTAGTTAGTATCCATATTTTCTTTTTTAATTATTCTTCACTATTTTTTCATATTGTTTTAGCTGAAAAAATATTTGATTTATGAGAATAACCTTAAATCCATGAAATAACAGTGTTATATGTTGATGGTGTAAATGAAAAGAACAAGTATGTTCATACTACTTACCATCGTGTCTATAGTTTTTTTAATTATAGTAGTAATAACAAGCTATGTCTCTCTATCTGAGTCTTCTACTTATCCTTCTGAAATGTGGGGCCATATGGGGCCTGGCATGGCGAGAGAGCGCATGAATAGCAATATCAATGATGATTATATTCCTGCTAACGTTCAAATCCAAAATTCAGCATTAGCTTACTTTGACGCAGCATATATCATATTGATTGCTATGACAATAACTGGTGTATGCGGCGCAATTTATTTTTCGCTTATCTCAAAAAATAGTTCCCAAAATATTGCTACTGGCTCTTTACCAGCTGCCAATTTGTCTGTTGCCACACAATTGCCTATTTCTTCTGGCGTGTCTTATGACACAGTGCTAAAAACCTTGACTTCTGACGAACGTAAAATAATTCAAGTTCTATCTTCTCACGACGGTAAGTATCTTCAAAAATGCCTCCGAAGTGAAGCAGGACTTAGTCGATTACAGACTCATCGTGTTGTTACTCGACTAGCTAAGCGAGGTATAGTGACCCTGGAAAAGAGTGGGAATACAAATACTGTGTCGATAGCAAGCTGGCTTAAATAAGCATAGTTTTCACTATTTTCTTGTTTCTCTTTTTGTTCTTGCGATTTAAAGAGTTGGAAATATGTTTAAATAAACTATAGGTGATAATTTTGGATATGAGCTCTCGTTCACATCGTAAAGTCAAATCTTCTACCGTTAAAGCAAATGGCCGAAATAGAACTCTTGCCATAATAGGTGTTATCGCAGTTATTGCAGTTCTTGTTGTCGCGGTAGTTATACTTAGTCAGGACAACTCAGGGTCTCCTAACGTAAACCCAACGTCTTCAGCTTCTCCAACTAATTCACCTATGGGCAGTCCTAACCCAACAGCCACACCATTAACTTCGCCTGCAGGACAATATAGCGCCGAAGGTGTCCGTGTCCTTCTTCATACGTCCATGGGTGATATCACAATTCAACTACGCGATGACAAACCCATTACAACAACTAACTTTGTAAATCTAGTAAATCAAGGTGTATATGATGGTACTATTTTCCACCGGGTAATCTCTAACTTCATGATCCAAGGTGGTGTTAATGCCAGCGCACAACTTTCTGAAATCAACGACGAGATAGGTGCCGGCAACAATAACTATAAATACACTATTGCAATGGCCAAGACTACCCAACCAAACTCGGCAAGCAGTTCCTTCTTTATTAATACAGCTAATAACAGCGAAATAACTTACTCTGATGGCACCACATTCGATGGCACCTACACAGTTTTCGGTACAGTAATCGATGGCACCGATGTAGTTGATGCAATATCTAACGTTGAAGTAAAACCTGACGTGCGTGGCGAACTAAGCCAACCTGTAACAACAATTACATTGATAAATGCAGAAATTATATCTTAATTCTTCAATTTTTTTATTTTAAAATTCTATGCTTTATATAAAATCTGGTGCTACAATAAGTATTATAGTTGTATTGTTGTAGGCTTTATGGCGAATACATTATGAGTACTCAATCAACAAAAGTTATGCTTCAAACAAGTAAAGGTAATATTGTTATTCAACTTAGATCTGATAAACCTATTACTGCTGGAAACTTTAAACGGTTAATTGAAAAAGGCACCTATGATGGTACCATCTTTCACCGTGTAATCAAAGACTTTATGATTCAAGGCGGTGACCCTACTGGAACAGGGTATGGTGATGACTCTATCCCTACTATACCCGACGAGATAGGTCGCAATAATCGCAATATGCGAGGTACTATAGCAATGGCGAAAACTTGTGAACCTGATTCAGCTAGCAGTCAGTTCTTCATTAATGTAGTTGATAACGGGCGTATGCCTGGCTTTGATGCTACATACGCGGTCTTTGGCGAAGTAATTGAGGGTATGGACATTGTAGATGCTATATCTAAGGTGGCTACAAACCGAGCCGATAATGATCGTCCCCTCCAGAATGTTACAATAGTTAAGGCTCAGGTTCTACCTTAGCCTATCTTTCTTTTTTATGGCTTGCTTTTTTTGCTGTTATGTTTTTCTATTGATTTTTGTTTTAAAGTCGTGTGATCTGTTATTTATTGTGTTTATCGTTTTGTATTTAATCAAAATTAATGTGTTTTTCTTTGTGGGTTTTTGTATGTGATATTTGGGGCTTGCGATGGTTTGGTGATTTATTGTGTGTTTGTTGGTTATTTGGTGTGTTGGGTGATTTTTCCCAATAAGTTTATATGAATAATTTTACATATGAATTATTATTCATTAGAGTTGGTGGGTGCGATAACTTGAAAAAAGGCTTAACTGGGCTCTGTCATCGATTCTTCACTAATCTCTCAAATCCTACTCGCCTTGCTGCACTGGAAAAACTTGCTGAAAAACCTATGAGCGTTAACGAACTCGCAGAAGCTTTAGGCCAAGAGCAAAGTATGGTAAGCCACAACTTAAAACCGCTTTTAAAGTGCAACTTTATTTATGCCCAACGACAAGGCAAAAAACACATCTACTCCGTTAACCAAGAAACTATAACTGCACTCTTCGCAGTAATAGAAAACCATGCCAAAAAATTCTGCCCCACCGGCGGAAAATGCATCTTAGAAGGAGAGATACAAAATGCCAGTTAGAAAAATTGTGCATATAAACGAAGATTTATGCAACGGCTGCGGCGCATGTATTCCTAAATGCCACGAAGGCGCATTACAGATAATAGATGGAAAAGCAAAAATCGTTAAAGAAATGTACTGTGATGGATTAGGTGCATGCATAGGACAATGCCCCCAAGGAGCTATAACAATTATCGAACGCGAAGCCGACGAGTTTGACGAAAAAGCAGTTAAAGACCATCTAGCAAAAATCGAAGTCAACAAAGAAGCCAAAAAACCCCAAGCCCCACAATGGCCCGTCCAGCTCAAACTAGTCCCAATAGAAGCCCCATTCTACAACAACGCCAACTTATTAATAACTGCAGACTGCGCCATGGTTGCTTGCCCTGATATCCATGAAAAACTAATGCCCGGAAGACGTATAATAATAGGCTGCCCCAAGTTTGACGGAGTACAAGAATACGCAGCAAAACTTGGCGAGATCTTAAAGAAAAACGATATAGCTAGCATAACCGTGGCACACATGCGTGTACCTTGCTGTTCTGGCCTAAAATGGATGGTAGATAAAGCCGTTGAGGCATCAGGCAAAAAAATTCCAGTAAAACGCTACATCATAGAAATCGGAGGTGAAATCTGTGAGTGACGGAAAAAACCCTGAATTTAAAAAGAACCCTGATACGTGCCCTGGATTAAAATCCCTCCTACGACCTACATTGTCGTATGTTAAGTGCCATGTGTGCGGTGGAACAGTAGAAATCTGGAGCGACGAAGACGTGGGCACATGTAATGACTGCGGCGCTGAATGGCATAAACCAAGCAAAGATTCATCATGTCTAGACTACTGTGAATATGCTGACAAATGCCGAGCAATAATTGCAGCTAGCAAAAAATAGCCACAAACCTCTTTTACATTTTTTACTTAAAAATTTTCATCGTTCATTTTGTAGCAAAGCAAAAAGGAAGTGGATCTGCTATAAAGCAGATTCGCCTTCAATGTACTTGTAAAGGCTTTATTTTTTATTTGATTCTTCTTTAGGTTTAGATCCAATTTCTACAGCCTGAATGCTGATCTGGTATTTTTTACCTCCGGCCACCATTTTTCCAGTCCCGTAGAAACCCCGGCTGCCCGTTTTGAAATCTTTTTTATCCAGAATAAAATTCTGTTTATCTCCAAGCAACTGAATGCTTGCCATATTTACTTCTTCAGTCATTCAAACGTCACCATTACTTATGTATTAGCCAGTATATTGTCCCTTTTCACCTTTTCTAT
>CAYSWL010000017.1:0-27339 GCA_964434745.1 uncultured Candidatus Bathyarchaeia archaeon
TATCTTTTTTGTCACCTGCTACTAGTAATATGTTGCTTTCGCAGGTTGCTTTAGTTGTATTTATTTTTGCATCTTTGACTTTTTTATGTTGGAAACCGCTAATTGGGGGTTTATTTGGAAAAGTAAAAAATGATGCTAATGTTTACAGTTCTGCTATAGGAAATTTAGTTTCAGTGCGCTTTGCTGAAATCCTACTTTTTGCAATGCTGGGACTTTTAAGTATGTGCATTATATGCTTGGCCTTATTTTATGCTCCAGGTTACTATTGGTTATTTAATAATATACCTGGATTTGGTATGTTTCGTGAAGTAGATAAGTTTCTTTTATTTACCGCTCTATCAGTAGCGTTCTTTTTAGGACTTATAACTGAAGCGTTCAAGCGGTATGTGACTAAGCTGAACCTTTCTGTTTTTGTTCGTAAAAGCTTGCCCATTATACTTATTTCACTTATTGTGTTATCGTCTTCTTGGCCGTATCTTTCTGGAGATCTAAATGGTGCAGTGAAGACTGTCGAGATTCCTGAGAGTTATCAAAATCTCGATTCATGGTTAAGAGCTCAAAATGATACTTTTAGGGTCGCTTTCTTTCCTCCTGCTGTGTGGGCAACTACTTATAATTGGTCTTCTAACTGGTTTTTAGATCCTATGGTCTCTCTTCAAGCTCAGCCTACTGTGGAAATACGTAGTGAAATGGATTTGACACAAGCTGCTAGTTTTAGTCGCTGGGTTTATACTCAATTGTATTCTCATAAAATCTCTGATTGGGGTCGATTTTTAGCGCTTTTAGGCGTTGAATATTTGGTTGTGCGTTTAGATGCTGATATGCCTCGTGAACGAAATGATTTATCAGCGTTTTCTTTGGTTAATACTTTGGCTGCTCTAAATGTGCAGAAAGATTTTGTATTAGAACAAGATTTTGGCTCAGTATTAGTTTATCGCAATACCTATTCTTTACCAATTGTTTATGGTGCTGACGATTTTTCTGCGCTTATTGGCGACCGAAGGATGTTGTTATCTTTAGTAAATTCTCATTTTGACTTTAGTAAGCATCCTGCTGTATTCCTTGATGACGCTGTAAATTATGCTGAGTTATTGATAAAAAATTCTAGTTGTGTAGTATCTCAAGGTGATTCTTACTGGAGTTTAATTGTAGCTTCTTTGGGTGCTGAATATACCGTGGCGCCTTGGTTATATGCCCCAGTTTCTGCTACTCCTTGGGGTAAATGGGTAAGTGGTGATTTGATGTGGTCATTTTGGGGTGGTGCTTTAAATGTTGCACCTGATGGATTCATTTATTCTGAAGGTATGACTAACATTACTATTCCGCTTAATGTTGATACTTTTGGATCATATCGTGTTCTGGCTCAGGTTTACGATGGTACATTTGCTGTAGGTTCTAACGGTTTACAGTTCTTGTCTGAAGGTACCGGTACAATAAATCACGTCTTCTGTGATTATCGTTATACTGAGGGTATTTATCGATGGGTGGATTTAGGAGTTAGCTATCTTGATGATAGAAGTGAACTAATTTTATGTAATTTAGGCGGTGCAGCTGCAGTTTCTAAAATTGCTATACTCCCAGAAGAATATGTTAAAGACGCTGCACAAAATGTTCATGATTTATTTGAAGAATCTGATACTGGCATGACTTATATTTTTGATGATTTTTCATGGAACTATAGTTTGGATGGAGTCGTTCATAATTCTCTTGCTGGAGATGGACGAATGATTAATCTTCAAAAATCGTCTGCCCGTACCTCCTTTTATATATTTAAACCTGAAAATTATGCATTGCAAGCACGTTTTTCAGTTTCAGGAGAATCAGCTACTATTAATGTTGGTGTCGATGGTGTTCTCAAAGAAGTTGAACTGACTGGATCTGCTGAGTTAGTTACTGCTGATTTAGGTTGCTTCAATTTAGGTGTAGGCTATCACAATATTACATTAGAGTCAGTATCTGGTGTAGTAAATCTAGATATAGCGTTACTTGTTGACTTCGCTGAATCATTTTATGGATATAGCAATCTTGTTGATTCTAATTTTACCATGGTATCAGGCTCTGAATATTATGTTACTGGTGAAACCAATAACGTGGTTTTCCTTGAAGGAGGCTATGGCTATTGGAATGTATGTGGTAGTTTTTATAATGATATTATTTTGCTGCCTGTCTTTAATTATGGTTCTCTGTTTATCGATATTGGGAGTGAAAACGGGTGTATTTTAAAATATGCTGGATATAGCTACGTTGAACAAAGTGTTTTTGTAGCTTTTTTTGCTATGATTTTACTGCTGGTAGGTTTAAATTTCTTAAACAATAAATGGTTTATTGTATATAATTTTTAAAAAATTTTGTGATTGCTCTTTTATGGATTAAGTTCAATGTAACTGTTGAATTTAATATTCTGTAAAAGTCAACTTAATGGTCGGAAATTGGTTGTATGCCAAAATTTTTAAGTGATTTGTTGCCCTTTGCTATGCTAATACTCGCCTGGTGGCTACATATGCTTCGTGACTTAAGCTCTACTATTACTTATCAACTTAATACGCACCTAAATAGAAAGTTCATAATGCAATTAGCATGGTATCAGGACAAGGGTACTCCATATTATTTTCTGCCAACTCAGAGGAAAAATAGACAATGAATTATTTTAGTAAATTACTGATTCTATTCTTTGTTGCATTTTTTTTGCTTTACCCAATAATTGAAGTTAATTTTTCAGAGGCTCAAAATTATACTAACGCGACAATTCAATCTGCGGTTATCTTACATTACGATACCTATTATCCTTCCATAGATTTTTCAAGTATGCATCTAGCACTTGAAAATGCTTTATATTTTCTTCAGAACTCTGGATTTCCAATGAATAAAGTCATGGTGATTACCTGGCGTAACACGTTTGATAATCAAACAGAACTAGAGTGGCTAATGAAAACTTTTGCTGACTATGGAATATCAAATGTCACTAGCCAAGTTGGATTATATTTGCCTCCTGAAGATGCTCAAAATCCCAACATTTTATCATATGCTTTAAACTCATTTAATGAAGTATTTCGTAGAATCCCGTATTTTGTTGCAGGTTTCTCAGCTAGCTCTAATACTTATACAATATTGGCCGACTCTGGGGTGAAAGTGTCTTTTTTTAACTTGTGGGAAGAAGGTGAAGATTACAGTTATCGTAGCCATAGCACTGGTGACAATTTGTATGGTGCAAATTGGGAAGGTTCTCTTTTTCAGCCCTACAAACCTTCTATTAATAGTTCAAATGTTCCTGGCCAAAATGCATTTGATGAAATAGATATCTGGGAAGCTCACTGGCTTACTCGTAACCCTAGTTATGCATATTTTGTCGTAAATTCTCGAAATATGGGCTCTATCCATCCTCATGACCTTCTTTCAGCAGATGCAATGGGTATTGAACGCTGCAGCTCTGCTGAAGCATTAGATAAGCTTAACACTATTCTTGATTTAATTGATTATAATAGCCAATATAATCAATTAACTACCGTGAGCTATGCTGTTGAGGTTTCTTTCCTGCAAAATTCTGATACTTATGAAGTATGGCAAAATACTGTTAAACAGTTTCTCACTCGAAGTTATAGCTGCGTTGACGCTGTAGAGTTAAGAACAAATTTAGAGAGCCAAAATACTGTTGCACCGCATACACCTATTTTTATTTGGTATGATAATATGACAAATTCAGATTTAGTTGTAAAAGGTGAGCATACACCATTTGCTATGGTTTCTTCTCCCTATGGCCGATTTATATATTCACGTAGAGATCCTTTGTATGATTCTGGTTCGCCTTTACTTTCTGTTGTATCTTACACTACTGCTAAAGGGTTTAATGCTTCTTTTCAGAGTATCCGCGAGCTTATGGGTCTTAACGACCTTAAGATGAATACGTATGTTAATGATGTACCTGTTGAAATGCGTTGGACTGGAGATATAGACCGAGTCGTTGTAGGTTCCGATCAAACAATAACGATTCGTTGGACTTATTCAAAAACAGATGTACCTTACATTAAATATAATATAACAACTACTTTAACACCTTACGGCGTTTTGCTAGATAAAGTGCTTACTTTTACCGAGTCAGTAAATGCTTCAGTTTCCTTCGTAAACTATTTGAATGTCCAACAAAATTCGCCAACACCCTTAAGTGACAAGGGCACTATGGTTTTAGTTGACCAAGGGCAATCTTATAACTTTACTGCTAATAATCCTGAATCAAACGTGACAAATTTACAGTTAAACAATACACTTCTTTTTTCGGCTTTTGATGGTTACAGTTTAGGTGTTACAATAATTTTAGGAAATCCTAATTCAACAAACATTATCGATGAAAAAGGTAATTCTGCTTATGAGACTTTACAGTTCTTTTATGCTCCTTCACAATACGATGTTAACGAAAGTATTCATTTACGATATGTTTTCACTCCTGCACAGAATTTGACTGATGCTAGCTTTCTAGCTTTTCAAGTATTGAATTTCTGTAAAAATGATCTGGTGCAGTCTAATAGTTTTGACTTGTTAATGCCCTGTGTTTTTTTGTGCCTTTTTTTTATAATTGTAGCTACTTTGATAGCTAAGTTTAAGCAGAAAAAGGTGTTCCATTGAAAGTTTTGATTTGTGTAACTATGGTTTGGTGTATGAACTTTGAAGTTTGATAACATTAAGTCTGCTTTATGTTGGAAGCATTTGAAGTATGCTCTTTTTATTTCGTTAGTTCTAATACTAGTATGGCTATTTTTTCAGAATTATATTTTTGGTTATCCTCTTGATTGGGGTGGTGATAATTTTGGGCATCTTTTTAAGGTCTGGAAAATTTGGCAGTTTGGTTATGGTAATTGGGCAGGCGAGTGGTATGCCGGTTATCCTTTTGAGCGTTTTTATCCTCCTCTCTCTTACTTGTTAGGTGCAGCTTATGCTAATTTATTTAATTCTGATTTGATAGGGTATAAACTTGTGCTTCTTACTTCAATGTTTGTTTCTTTGTTTTCTACATATTTTGTTACTAAAAAGGTGGGAATGACATTTTATGAATGCAGTATTGTTGCTGTTTTTTACACTTTTTCTATTTGGAACTTGTTGATGCCTCTTGATGGCGGTTTTCCAAGGTATCTGGCGGTAAGTTTAGCACCTTTATTGCCTCTGATATTTTTAGCACTATTCAATTTTTGGGGTGGAAAACGGGCTTTAATCGGGGCTGGTTTACTTATAGGTATAATGGTTTTAATTCATCATACTTTTCTAGTTACTGCTGCCTATTCCGCTCTGTTTATTGGATTTGCCTTGCTTGCTCTTAAAGTGAAATTGCCAATTATTTCTCGAACAATTGCTAAGAAGTTTTTTGTAAATGCAATAATTATTAGTGCGGTTACGTTTGCGATTTCAGCCTTTTGGGTGATTCCTTTTTTTGCCGATGTTGGCACTGCAAATTTTAAATCTGAAAATACTATCGCTGAGCTTTACTTGCAGCAAAGTCGTACGTTGGATTTTATTTTAACTCCTCAGACTTCATATATGACTGGTTCTTTTGATTATTTGATAAGTTGGCAGTCCTTACTTTTCTCCATTTTAATTACTATAGCACCATTAGTTGCTTTAGTGTTTAGGCGGTACCGATATGTTATTGCTTTATGTATGTTGACAATAGGTTACTGGGTCGCCGCTGGTCTTTCATTAGGTGTTAACGGTCCTTTGTGGATTTTTAACCAGTTGCCTTTGTTAGTTATGGTACCTCCTAATCGTTGGTTGGATGCTTTACCTTTATTGGCTGCTTTCCAAATGGCTCTGCTATTAAGAGTTGTGTACAATGGTTTTTCGAAGTTATGGCCCAGTATACAGCGGTTAGTTTTTGTTGCCTGGGTCATTATTCTAATATTACCTTGTGTACTTGTGGCTCCATTATCTGCGTACTATACAACTCCACTTTTACCAGATGATTTTACTGAAACAATGAATTATATTAAATCAAATAGTCAAATTGATGAGAGGTATTACCAATATGGTTTGTTAGCTAGAAATCCGAACAGTGTGCTAATTGGTGCCATAGTTGGGTATACTCCTGCTTTAACTGGGGTTGATGCAGTAGATGGGTGGTATCGACAAGGTGACCCTTCGGATGCTTTTAAGAACCAACTGTATTGGGCGCTTAGTGAGGCACCTAATCGTGCTGCAGAGCTTTTAGATTCATATAACATAAAACATATAATCTTAACTTTGGGCGCTCCTTTTTACGATAAAGTTTATGCAGGGTTAATATCAATTGGTTATTTTGAGTCTTTTACTTCCGGATCATATCATGTATTGTCTAAGACACCATCTGGATATGTTGTTCCAATTGCGAAGGTTTATGCAATAGGCGATGAATGGGTAATCCGTAGTTCTTTAGAGTCATATTCTTTCCAAGTTAGTTATGTTGGGTCAAAGATTCCAGAAAATTTTAGTTATGAAAGTATCAAACAGTTTGATATTGTGGTACTTGCTGGATACCAATATGCTGAAGCCCGCTTCGATTGGGTGACCGAGTTGCGAATGTTTTCTGAACAAGGTGGTATTGTAATTGTTGATCCTTATAACTCGCCTGATCAGAATAGTGATGATTTATTTGGGTTAGGTGTTAGCTCTTACTTAGTTGACGTTGCAGGCTCTTTAAAATCAGTAGAACCGGACTCAAATATGTCTTGGTCCTCATTTTACAGCTGGGAGGGCGGTAACTGGGGTGGTTGTAGTTTTGAAGGCGCTATAGATAAAAAGCTACAGATTGGTTCTGAGATTGGATTAGGTACAATACAGTTAGGTAAAGGGTCGTTTTTATTCATAGGATTTAACATGCTGTTTCATGGTCTTTATACTGGCGACTTACAAAATATTAATTCATTAAAGAGCACATTTCAAACTCTTTTAGATTGTTCAATGAACTATAACATTACTTTGTTAAAAGATGGGCATATTCAATTACATTATTCTTCCCAGCGTCCATTTACTTTGCGCGTGTCTGAGAATTATTTTCCTCACTGGCAAATCAGACTCAATGAATCTTACTATGGTGTGCCTTCTAATGATACCTTTTCAGGTGTAATGTTGCTTCGATTACCTGAAGGTGAATTTACCATGGATTTGGAATTTGTAGACCCTTACTACCCTCTTCGTTTTGTTTCTCTTGCTTTTGCCATAATTGCGGTATTGTTTGTAACTTTACCTTTATCTGTTTTTAAACTAAAGAAAAAACTATAGTTTTTTATGTATTATCTCTGATGCGCCTGTGCTGTATTCGACTGGTCTGTTCTATTTTTTGATTTATTTTGTCTTTACTTTATTTGTTAGTTGATTGGTTGTTTGGATTTTTTTAGAAAAGCTTTTAGAAATATGTCGTATAACAAGTAGCCTTATAGCGTGTAAAGGCGATTTAACTGGTAAATAGTGTGCTAGCTTCAAAATCTTCAAAGACGTATGTAACTGATAGTTTGGGTATCAAGTTTAGGGTTTTATTTATTACACCCCATATTTTTGAAGGTGGCGCTGAGAAAGCAATTTTAAATCTTGTTTATCGTTTGAATTTGTTAGGTTGTGATGCACATATTGCATCTTTATCGGCTGATTTGCGTAAGATTGCACCACATTTATCAAACTTGGATTTCCTGTTGCCCAATAAGCCGTTTGCTCCTTTGGTGCTAAATAGTCTAGGGTCGATAGTTATAGGTTCAGTACGTGAACTTTTTTGTTTAGGTCATTTATTGCGATCATATGGTCAATCATTTGATATTATTTGTGTATGTAATTTTCCCTCTTACTGGGCTAGCTATTTTGTAAATGTCCACAAGCCTATAGTTTGGTTTTCAAGCGAAGTTTTATCTCCAGTTAACCAGACTAAAGATGTATATGACCGAAGCTTGGCTTTTCGTTTTTCACTTCAAATAGCTCAGATTATTGATAAGCATATAGTTAATGCTCACGTTGATAAGATTGTAACTTGTTCTGTGCTTAATGGTCGGCTAATTAAAACTCGCTATGGTCGTGATGCATTGGTGTTTCCAACTGGTGTAGATTATGACTTCTTTAATGTGCCTATTGTAGATGCTAAAGGTCAGATAGGCTTAGGCGAAGGTCCTTTGCTTCTTCAAGTAGGTGCACTTATGCAGCGGAAAAATCAAATTTTTAGTGTCCGTGTTTTACAGAAAGTTAAACGACGTTTTAGATCTGCAAAATTAGTGCTTGTTGGTGAAGGTCCTTGGCGAACAGTTTTAGAACGAGAAGCCAAATCTTTAGGGCTTGCTGATGATGTAATATTCTTAGGGTCAGTTTCTGAAGATATGCTAAGGATTTTGTATCATGCTTGCGATGTTAATCTTTTCCCAGTTATGGATCAAACATGGGGTTTAGTTCCCTTTGAAGCATTAGCTGCAGGCAAAATTTCGATTATTTCTTCAGGTGCTGGAGCTGCTGAAGTGATTAAGAGTAAAAGCATCGGATTTGTAGTTGATTTATCTATCGATACATTTTCTGAAACCATCATAACCGCGTTACATGACCATTCATTAATTGATGCCATGATTAAAAGAGGTCAAAACTATATCAAACAATACTTGACGTGGGATAAGTATGCTTTAGACATATTCAAAGTATTGGCAAAAATCGCCGGACAAAAAGAACCTGAATTAGATAAAATGGTTCTTCAAAGTTCTGAACCGCAAGTTATTGTACCATCTGGAATGCCACATACAGCTACTCACTCATAAGTATGAACCGATACCAATTTGGTCTTTTTTCTGTCCAGTTGCTATTAGATTTATTTGACGCTTTCTTTTTGCCGTAAATGTTTTATTTTTGCTTGCTGCTTGCTTGTTATAATGGACACATATTTGCTGTTGGTTTTATGGTGATCTTTGTTGCAGTTTAAATTACGCTCTTTATTAGTTTGCTGTTTAGTCTTTCTACTTTTAGCTAACACTTTCCAGTTCTTAGCACCAGTATGTTTTGCTTCTTCTAATCAGTTAAATGCTGATAAAGACTACTGGATGCATCTAGCTACAAAAGCATGGGAATACTACAAGCCTGGTGTTGGTGTAAATGCAAATACAGGTTTGCACTGCACAGGCATAGACTATAACTATTTCACGTTTTGGGATTTAGGAGTATATATTAACGCGATTTTAGATGCAAAAGAAATAGGCCTTATTTCTAGCGAGGGCACTTGGGGTGCAAATTATCGCTTCGAAAAGCTGCTAAGTTGGCTTGAAACAATGGAGCTTAACCCAAATAACCAACCATATTTATGGTATGAAACAAATACTGGATTGCCAGCTTTTAGCCTTAGCCGCGCTGGAAACAACGCCTATGACTATGGACATTTTCTAGTCGCTATGGCAAGAGCTTCAGTATCTATGCCTCAATTTAGCGAACGCATATTTGAAGTTGTACTTAACCGATTAAACACCGGCTCACTTGTAAACCAAGTCGGAGGAAATCGTGACTATACTTATTATGTTGCTCATGGGTTTGCTTTTTTTGGTTATAATACTACTAAGCTTACTGGTGAGTTGAATTTGTTAAGTACTTGGGAGGGTTCGTCTAAGGTTTCAATGTATGGAATATTGCTTCCTAAGACGCGTCTTATTTGTGAGCCTTTGCTTTTAGGTGTTTTTGCTTTTGGCAAAGATGAGCCTTTGCTTAGAAAGTTGATGTATGATATTTATTTGGTTCATGAAGCTCGTTTTAATGAGACAGGCAAGTTTTGTGCTACAAGTGAGGGTAATACTGGTTTGTCTTCAGAGTATTCATATGTTTATGAACATGTTGTTGGCATTAACGGTGAACCTTGGATAATTTATCCAAACTCATATACTACTACTTCGGTGCCAATTACTCCTGTTGCTTATTTTAAAGTCGCTGTTAGTTTTCTTGCTCTCTATAATACTTCTTATGCTAGAGCTATGGTTGATTATCTTGAGCCTAGGCTTGCTACTCCTGATGGGTTGTTTTCAGCTGCTCGCGGCTATAAAGATGGGATTGATGAACAAAACCGCATAGTTGGCACTGTTGTTGATAAAACTAACGGACTTATTTTAGCTGCAGCAAATTATGCTTTAGAGCAAATTCAAAGTCTTCCAACGCCTACGCCTACACCTTCATCATCTAGTCCTGTAGCTACAGCTAGCTTTTCACCTACTGCTTCGTCTTTGCCTACTTCGGCTTTAACTCCGCTGCCTTCATCAACATTACACCCAATGCCTAGCACTTCAACTATTAATGAATCGCCAACTCCACTTTCTAGTCCTTCTGTTTCTGAGCCTGCTAATAGTTTAAGCCCTGTTGAGTCTTCTGCTGGTGATGTTTCGTCTTTGCCTTCAAGTTCTGCAACAGTATCTGCTTCACATTTTACTTTTAGTCCTTCAGATAGCTCTTCTTTACCTACTACTAATCTAAGCCAAACAGATTCAAGCTGGTTATATGACCAATTAGCACTAGTAGTGCTAGCTTTTGCGGTTTTTGTTCTGATTCTGCTAATTGCCTATATTATAAAACGACAAAAAAAGCTTTCAACAAAACAATAACTATTTTTCTTTTATAGGCTCTTAGATCTTTTAACTCTAAATTACTGATATCATAATTTATTATGCTGTGAGGCCTTAACCACTATATGTTAAAAACATTTTTGCAAGGCCGTGAGTCTATGTATTATAATGCCTAATTAGTAATGCTCTCTTGAAAAAATAATAATGTCCTCAAAATTATAGAGTATTTTTTCCAAACGACCCAATAGTGATTCATGTCCTATCTTTTGATAAACGATCTTTTTTATGCGGTAAAAGGAGTTCAATGTGAATGTTTAAAGACATTCCATTTGCATTGTTCTAAATCTAAAAAGAATATATCTTTTTGGCTTTTCATAACTTGAAATGCATAGTCTGTTGCTTCAAGTAATCCTGACAAAATAAATTGGAACATTTTGTATTCTTTTGTAATTAGATCCTGGCACTCAAGACGGAATGTTTTATTTCCAAAACTATGAATATTTGAAACTTTGAACAAGTTTCCACAATGACGAAGAATCATTGTTCCTTCTGATTTAAATTCCAATAATGCCCCCTCTGAATTATAATTTATCGTAGCGCATAATAATTAAAAAATATATAAATTTTTACCCAAATCTAATAATAATTTACTAATCATCCAAATATAGTTCAAAATCCAGTTGGGCAAGTGCATCCATGTAAAACACGCCTAAGTAATGTAACAAGTGTGTCAGTAAAATATTTGTAACTGGTCTTGACGGTAATACTGATGTATTGTGGAAATCACTATTGTAACAAGTGGCTATGACGGAATGTCCTACTATGCATGTTTTTTCATAAACTGGCACATTTGTAATAAATACTATGTTCAAAAGATCAAACTCATGATGGCCATCAAGTTCAATCGTCATGGTATTGGTCGATTCATCATAGTCCAAC
This sequence comes from uncultured Candidatus Bathyarchaeia archaeon, assembly GCA_964434745.1. Classification (GTDB taxonomy): domain Archaea; phylum Thermoproteota; class Bathyarchaeia; order Bathyarchaeales; family Bathycorpusculaceae; genus JADGNF01. The sequence continues at coordinate 11,457 of CAYSWL010000017.1, forward strand.
GACACAAAACCTGAAACCTTGTCTTCGGCATACCCTTTAGGTAATGTGTTTCGATTGGATTTTTGCAAGTGCAGCTGTATTAGTGTAAAAAGGCGTATATAAAACAAATCAATACAATAATTTTTTTCATAGATCCATAAGAACCTATAAACTGATTTTATGTAACTTTACGTTTTTTTTCCTAATCGAAGTTTTGTTTTATAGTTTTCCAGTGCTCTGTAATATATTCTAAAGCAAGAACAGGCCTAAGATTAGTTTGTATGCCTGGCTATAGATACATGTTTTAAAAAATAAATATTTTGAAAAATTAGGATTTAGCTGCATTGGTGATAGTTAAATTATGCATTTTAGCTTTTGCTTAAAATTTGTTATATATAAAAAGAATGTATATGAGTTCTTGATCTTATATTATCTTTATATACTAATGGACTTATCGATTGCTTTTTTCATTTTTGGAATTTTAATTATAAATCTTGCTCCTTTTTCAGGTTCACCGTTTTCATTAATTGTCCAGCCATATACATCTAGCATTCTTTTTATTAGTTTAAGCCCCAAGCCTGATCCATTGCCTGTAGTAAATCTTTCTTTGAAAAGTTGTACTTTATTGGCTGCAGGTATGCCTATACCGTTATCTTCATAGATTAAATAAATTTGATCTTTTTCTTCTTTGCATGAGAACTTGATTTGTGTAACTTTTTTACCATGCTCAATAGAGTTATCTATAAGATTGTAGAAAAGTTGTCTTAGCATAGAATCGGCTTTTACATACAAATTGCTACAGTTATTAATTACTTGAATTTCTTTTAAATTTGAAGAATTACTAACTGCTTCATTGAATGCTTGAGTAACGTTAATATCTGAAAGTTTTTCTACACCCACTTTTTCATACAAATTGCTTACTTCAAGTATCTTCTTTATGTCTTCAAGAGCTATTGTAATCCCATTCAAATACTGTATTGCTTTAGTATTATCGAAAACCTCTTTTTTAAGCAAATAGCTGTTTCCTTCAACTATTGCAAGTTTGTTTTGTACATCATGTCGTGTTAATCGACCGATAACACGTAATTTTTCACTTACATTTTCAATTTCTTGTTTATCTGCTTGTAATTGAGCTTCATTCAACTTCCGATCGGTAATATCTTCAAAAATTGAAACTACGTATTCTTTTCGTGGACAGTATAAAGAAACAAAAAGCCATCTATTCAAAGGCTTGAAGAATATTTCGAATTTTTGGCCTTTCCCCGTGTCTGCAACTATTCCATACATCTCTATTAATTCAGGATGAATTTTATTGACATCTGGTATTATTTCAGTTATTTTTTTTCCAATAACATTCTCTTTTTTTAAGTCTAAAATTTTCTCAAATGTATCATTAACCTCAAGGTATTCAATATCAACAGGCTCAGCATCTTGATTACGAACTATCTTACAATATGCAAAACCGTCAATCATGTTTACAAAAAGAGATCTATACTCTTCTTTACTTTCTTCTAGTTCTGCTTCACTTTTCTTTCGTTCAGTAATATCTCTTACAACGCTTAAAATTAGTTTTTGATTATCAATTTCAATAATTCTTGCACGTATTTCAATTGGCATTACTGAACCATCTTTTCGTAAATGCGCTCCTTCAAAAGTTTCAATGTTTTTCTCAAGTAGATGCTTAATTGCAAAATCAAATTTTACGCGGTATTCAGGTGAATCTAAATCTTTTATGTTCATTTTTGTCATTTCATCATAAGTGTATCCTCTTGACTTGTATGCTGCCTCGTTGAAAAATATGATGTATCCATCTAAATCATGTACAAAAATTGAATCTGTAGCAACATCAAAAAGGTACGCTGATATGCGCATATATTTGTCTACTTCTGCTTGCTGAGAACTATCTCTATTAACTAAGACTGACCCAACAGCTTTTCCTTGAGGGTTTTTTACCATACTTACTGCTGAAGTAATGTTTAATGTTCGTCCGTTTTTATGTTGCTGCTGCATTTCTCCTTTCCAGAAGCCATTCTTATATAATTCCCGCTTTAAATCATCCTTATCCTTTTGGTAAACTAAATTAATTATTTCAAATAATTTTTTACCAATAACCTCTTCTTCTTTCCAACCATAAATTTCTTCAGCTGCCTTGTTCCAGCTTTTGATAATAAAATTTTCGTCTGTAGCAATAATGGCGTCTGAAATAATTTGAAGTAAATTAGCTTGCTCAACTAACTTCTGTTCTTTTTTCCTATTTTCAGTAATATCTTGAATAGTTCCAACCATTCTAAGCGGTTTACCTAATGAGTCATACTCAACAACTTCACCTTTAACAATAGCGACTCGCATTAAACCATCAGGCAATATTAGTCGAAATTCGTGGTCAATAGGTACACCAATAGCTAAAGATGACCTCATATTTTCAATGTATGATTCTCGATCATCTGCATGAATTCTCTCTATAAGTAAATCAGAATTAACGGGCCCACTAAGTAGTTCTAAACCAAAAATTCTAAAAAGTTCATCCGAGCACGTCCACAAATTGTTTTGCATGTTCCATTCCCAACTTCCAACATGGGCAATTCTTTGAGCTTCTGCTAGATTCTGTTTGCTTCTGATTAGCGTCTCTTCTTTTATTTTCCTATCTCGAATATCTCGTATTAATGCTACTACGTAAGCTTCTTTATTGAACGTTGTAGAGCTTAAAGATGCTTCAACTGGAAAGCTAACTTTATCTTTGCGTATGTAGTTGCTTTCAAAAGTAACTGTTCTTCCCGCAAGAGCTCTAGCCCAAAATAGTGCTCCTTTCTTATTTTCTCCAAATTCAGAATCAATATCTTTAATATTTAACGTTAATAGTTCTTCTTTAGTATAACCAAGATACCTGCAAGCCCGTTCATTTACTTCAATAATTTTTCCATCTAAATCATGGATGATTACAGCATCTGATGCATGCTCCATTAAAGTAAGGTACCGTTTTTGACTTTCTTGGCATGCTTCCTTAGCTTTTTCCTTTTCAGTAATAATTTTTATACCGTGTGCAAGTTCTCCGTACACTGTTTCAGGAGATCCATGCTTACTATAATATCCATCAGCTCCTAAATTTAGCGCTTTTATTGCAACTTCTTCTCTGCCTCGACCAGTAAAAAGTATAAATGGAATTTGATTTTTTTGATCTCTTAACTCTTTAAGAAAATCTAACCCACTTTTAATAGGCATCTCATAATCTGAAACTATAACATCATATGTTTGCTCACATAACTTTTTTAAAGCATCATCAACTGAATTTGCCGAATCAACATCTAAATCAGCTTCAACTTCCAAAATCTGCTTAGATACTCCAAGAATAGCTAAATCATCATCAACAAAAAGAACTTTGATACGTACATTTTTACCTATGCCATTAGCACTTCCGCTTGATAAATTATAATCAGCAGCAACCACTATTCTTTGTCCCCTTTAACTATGCATAATCATTCGCATAAAAGCACCCAATATTAAATACTTTTATGGATTTGTATTGCCTATGTTTACCATTTATAGATTAGTATTCTTCTTTTGCATAGTCTGTTTTTAATCAACCAAATGTCGTAATAATCTTATTAATAAACTATTTTTGTTAATGAAGTATTTATTATTCGCTTGGTAGATATTGAGTAAATAAAAGTATTCGATTTATTGTTTACTTTTCTAAGCATATATCAATTTGATTAGAATTTTTTGTGTGGATCTGTTTAAATTATATTGATGTTTTTTCCTATATTTTTAATGCTGTATTTGCCTTGTAGTCGGTAGGTGGCTGCAGATAGCATTTGCTTTTTCAATTAGACTACATCAAAAATATGAGGTCAAAATTTTACAAAACCACATAGTCTTTAATGTAATCTCTTAAATATTGTTGCAACCATACTTTTTTAGGCTCTTGTAATGAATAAAACTGACAAATTAAGTACTCAACAACGTATCGCTATTCTCAAAATTCGAGCAAAAACTCTTGACTCTGCACGGATTTGGCTTAACCAGCGAGGGTTCACTGAAGTGCATGGACCATTATTATTGCCCGACGTTGGAGATCGTCCAAATGGTTTTAAAGTTAACTATTTTGATAGAACTGCATATCTATCTGGTGGATTACAGCCATATTCAGACATTTTTCTTGAATTGTTGGAAAAAATATACACTATTGCTCCTACATTTAGGGCTGAACGTTTTAAATCTAAACGTCATTTAACTGAGTATTGGCGCATTGAAGTAAATGTCTTACATAATGACCTTACAAGAATTATGCAAACTCAAGAAGAACTAATTACTTACATATGCCGCGCCTTATGTACTGATGTTTCTGAAGAGTTAACTCTATTGCTTGGTTCTACTGAAAGAATCGCTCAAATAAATGCGCCATTTCCAAAAATTACCTACGAAGAAGCTATTATGAAACTGCACAAGGTTGGCTATAATGTCTGTTGGGGTGAAACATTAACTTGGAAATTGGAACAAAAATTAAGCTCAATGTTTAATACTCCATTTTTCATTTACGAGTTTCCAATAACTGGTGAAACACTACTTCATAGAACTCATACAGAAAAGACTGAACTTAGCATCTGTGCAGATTTATTTGCTCCTGAAGGCTATGGCGAAATAGCAAGTGCAGCTGAAGCGACAACCAGTAAAAAAGAGCTAAAAGAAAAACTTAAAGAATTAAATATCGCACCTCAAGACCGTCAATGGTATATGAGCTTAAAACGGTTTAATTTACTTGGCCAATCCGGATTTGCAATCGGTCTTGAAAGATTATTGTGGTGGTTATGCAAACTAGATAATATACGCGAAACTTCACTGTTCCCTAGAATGTATAGTAAAGTTTACCCTTGATTTTCATATTGTTTAGCAATTTCTTTAGCTTTTTTAATGTGTTTTTTTAACCTCATTTTCTCTCTAAATTCGGTAGATAATAATTCGGGTGCTAATGCAATAGGCGCGTTTGAGAAGAAAATTAGTGTACACGCTATTAATGCTATAACAAATATTGGTGCTGGTATAATTTCATTAAATAATTGTCCAATTCCACCTGCTACGTAGAATATTATTAATCCAATAGAATACATTGAAGCGCAGTTCTTTTTATTTGATAAATCGCCCCATATCACAAAACTATACAAAGTTAGTAATATTCCCCAACTTAACCCGTCTGCAAAAAATACAAAATGAGATATTTCTGGATTGTGAATAAGCCCTGCTAGTGCCATACTTGTACCATACAATGTTACGCTAAGTGCTAACGTTATACGTCTTCCAAAGAAATCTGAAATTACCCCGCCAAATAACGTTCCAATAAGTGCAGCAATGGTTTGAGTTGCAGCGAAACTCATAACAATTGATGGCGCCATTTCTGATTGTGTGCTAACGGCAATATTTTTTGCTAATGTCATATTGATTAACGAAAATATTAGCCATGGAAGTGAGTATAATAAAATTGTTCTTTTTTCTGGATAGTTTTCTTCTTTATTAAGAATTGGTTGTCTTTTTTTAGGTCTAAGATAATATGCAATAACAGGCATTAAACTTAGTCCGATTGCAATTATTGTAATCTCAATAAAATTTTGACTACTTGCTGTGATGGTGCTTATAATAAAGTAGGCTGGTAGAGTTATTAAACCGATGATTCCGCCGATTCGGCCTCTTTCAGTAGCTGCTGTTGAATGCCAAAAATGTATAAAAAAAGATAGTTGACTTAAGCTAAAAAATATCCCTACAAACACCGTAATTATTAATACTATTAAATAGTGAGAAACAAAAAGAAGTAAGCTTGTTAGTAGTACTGTCATTATTGGCGTAATATAAATTAAACGAGTTTTAAACAAGTCGAGTTTTAGTAGACTTGAAGTAGCTAAAGTTATCGCGATTGCGGATATAAAACATATCTGTATCAGTGAAGAATCATTGGTTAATCCAATTGAGTTTGGTATAAGGTCTAAAAAGAATACAAAATAGAAAGTAAAAAATGCTGTAAATAGAATCGCATTTAGAAGTATAGATAGCTTTGAAGTTTGGATGCCATATTTGAGATTGTTCACTTGCTTATTTTCCCATCTTTTCAACCATTTTCCCTTTATAAATAATTTTGCTTTTTAACCGGTTGGTAAAAGTTTAAAAAACGAATCTGCATAATTACAATGGGATTAATATGAACCAAATAAGTGATAAAATACTGGACATATCTCGTTATCTTCAGACTCTAGCTTCACCCGCGTATTCTGCGCAGGTTCAGCAAGCTGTTGAGAAAAACGATAAGGCTTCTCTTATAAAAGTCTGTAAAGCCGCAAAAATCCCCAAATCGTCGGTAAGTGCAGTAGTATCGACGATATTTGCTGTAAGTCCAATGAAATGGCCAAATAACTATTGACTTCACTGATTAAACAGCTGTTTGAATGTTTGAGGTTGAAGCATAGTAAGCGACTGTAACGCAATAATCGCTTCGTTCTTTTTTTCTATTTTTTCAAGTTCATAGAGTGCTTTTTCCGTTAGTTTTTCAATATTCCTATAAATCTCATAATCAGCTTCTGTTGATAGAATGTTTTGGACAATTTTTTCAATATGTTTAGGTTCAATTAATGGCATATTTGCTATGTCTAAAGTAATTTTTTGGAGTTCCTCATTTTTTTCTTTGGCCCAAAGAAGTGTATATGGTAATCTTCCTGTCTTAATTTTATTTGCTAATTCAGCAGTTTGGTTGATTGCTGATCTAAAATCTTGTTGTAATTCAATAATTATGCCTATATAATTGCCAAAATTTGATAAATAATTGACTTCTTTTTTTGTACCATTTCCAATTATAGCGCCTATTCTCAGGCAAGTTTCTATTGATGCTGCTGCTTCTTTCTCAATTTTTAGTAATTTATCTGTGGAAGAATATCCTTGATTTCTTACATTAAGGTTGGTAGTTTCAGCTTCTGCCATTTTTGCCCACATATTCCAAAATAGGTCTATTATTTGTTTTTTTGATTTTAACATTTTAATTTGATTAAGAATTGTAAATGCTTTGGCTGAAACCAGTCCTCCTATGATCAGAGCAGTTCCTTTTCCATATTTGCCATAAAGTGTAGGTTTGAATAATCTAGCTTGTGTTTGATCAATCAAGTCATCCCATATATAAAAGCCTAGATTCATTAAGTTCATTGCAACTGCTACTTCATTAATTTGCAAAGATGTTCCTCCTAATGATTCAGTTGAAAGTTTTATCATTGTTGGTCTAAGTGGATCTCGCCAATTTTTAGAAATAAACTCAAAAATAGGTTTAAGTTCTCCTAACGCAGGGTCTTCAAGTAATATCATTGAAGCTCTATCAGCAATTTTTCCGCCATGCGTTTCAAGTATTTGTAGATATTGTTGTTGTGCGTTCATGATAGTCATCTTGTGCTCTATTAATTGGATATTATAAAATGTGTGTTTCTAAAATATGTCTGTCTCTTTTTTACTCGGAATGCTTATTTGTATTGTTGTACCTACAACAATACGTGCTCTCGAATAGGTGATTAAGTGTGAATATAAACACCTGCATAGAAAATTCGCAACAGTTGTCTTTGTTTATCGAAATGGTTAATGCACTTAATCGTCTTAACGAAAAAATGGACACACTTGTAAATCTAGATACAAAAATTTTAAAAATTAATGAAGTACTGCTCGAAAAGATTAGTAGCGGGGACGGATTAAGTAAAGAATTATCTTTATCTTCTGATACACTATCAATTTTATCCCTGCCTTTAGCATTGCGTAAAACAATAATGGCTTTATATAAACTTGAAAAGGCAACTGCTGAAGATATTGCTAGAGAAACAAATCGCCTTCGCGCAGTAGAAAGTGCCGCAGCAAACGAGCTAGCCCGAATGGGTTATGTAAAAAAGAAACGAGAAGGCCGAAACGTATTATTCTATATTGATCTACCTCAGGAGTCTTCACTTTAATGAGCAAATGTATATCTATTCATTCATCCAGAGGCGGCACTGGAAAAACTATGTTGGCAACCAACTTAGCAATATTATATGCCCAGCAAGGAAAAAATGTCGCCCTCTTAGATCTTGATTTCCGAGCACCCAGCCTATTTGGAGTATTCTCAAAAGCCCTTAAATCCCCAATTGATTGCTATATAAACACATATTTTGATGGGCGTTGCCCAGCAGAAGCAGCTCTAGTTAACGTTTCTGATGAATACGGTTTGAAAGGAAAGTTACTTATCGGCTTTTCAAATCCTGATGTTATCGTAATAAGAAGTATGGCTGAGAAAAGTCAAGCTTGGGAAACTTCTGCAATGAAAAAACTCTTCTCTTTAAGAAGTAAACTATTTTCCAAAATGGGCATTGACTATTGCATTTACGATACTAGCCCAGGTGTTCAATATACCTCAGTAAACGCGGCTGTTAGTTCTGATTTAACAATTGTTGTAACTACCCTTGACTCTTTAGATATGCAAGGTACTCAAAACATGCTTTCAGATCTTTATGACGCGTTTGAACGAAAAACTGTAATACTGCTCAACAAGGTTTTTCCTGAAATTCATACATTATCAAACAAGAACAAAACAGATATGATTGGTCTAGTTGAAAAATCTCTTAATCGATCAGTAATAGGAGCTATACCATGCTATTGCGGTGTACTTCAAACAGAACGATCTAAAATAATGGCAATCGAAGATCCAACTCATCCCTTCATTAAAAATCTAGATGAAATAAAAATCAAACTTGATAAATCCATTTAAAAATATACCGTTTAAAGTATGCAAAGAGTATATGGTGCTAAATATGCGTTTTTAAAGCTTATTTATAGCTAAGTGGTCTATTTGAAAACTGTTTACATAACTGCACAACTGCATTTTTTGCGTGCTAATCAATTGAATTAATACTATATTCTAAAAAAATACTTACCTTTGGGAAGTTATGTAATATTTTTGCTTTTTTCTGTTCCTTTTATTTGTTGGCTTACAATATTTCCTTTTTACCTTTTCTGGATTGTGATTGCTCAAAGCCTTCTTGGCGTTTTTGCAAAAGCTTATAAATTAACAGTTATAAAGAAGGTGAAATTAAGGAGAGAAAAATGGAGAAAATTAAAACAAAATGTTTTGTTTTATTTATGATGATTCTGATGCTGGCATCGACAGTGCTCATTGCTGGTGTGCAGACCGCAAATGCACATGATCCGCCATTAGAAATCGCGACATATGCGTACTTAGCTGTTACCCCCAATCCTGTAGGAGTAAATCAAGAAGTCTTAATCTACATGTGGCTACAAAGACCCCCACCAACAGCACTTGGTGCTTACGGTGACCGATTCGAAGGTTTTGAGTTGAAAATAACCAAACCTGACGGTAGCACTGAAATAAGAGGCCCCTTCACTTCAGACCCCGTAGCTTTTGCATGGCTAATGTATAGTCCAGACCAAGTTGGCAACTACCAGTTTCAATTCACTTTCCCAGGACAAACTTTAGAAGGTAAAAATCTTCACCCGACTGACACAACTGGTCAAGACTTTATCAATGACATATTTTTACCTAGTACTAGTGATATAAAAACACTTGTAGTACAACAAGACCCGATAATGCCTTACCCTGAAGTCGAACCACCTGAAGACTATTGGTCACGACCAATAAGTGGTGAATTTAGAGACTGGTCCTCTTTTTCAGGAAACTGGTTAAGTTTGCCTTTGAACAGGTGGGCACAATACACTACAGGTCCAGAAACAGCTCATATACTTTGGACTAGAGAAATGACTTTCGGAGGCCTTGTAGGCGGCGAATTCGGCGCCTACTCATACCACTGTGGAAACGCATATGAAGGAAAATGGAATCCACCAGTAATAATCAACGGAATACTTTACTATAATGAACATCTGCTAGCTACAATAAACGTGGTGCGTTTGCTGTAGACATGCGTACAGGTGAACAAGTCTGGTATAATCCTGATATGAGAATCAATTTTGGTCAAATCTACATGTATGATTCGCCAAATCAACATGGCGCATTTGCATATCTAATCGAAACAGCCGGTACAACATTGATCTACTATGATGCTTTTACCGGACAATGGTGGTTTAACATAACCAATGCACCTGCAATAAACTGGGGTACAAGCAGAATTACACCACCAAGTAGCTTACGTTTTAGCTCAGATGGAAGTATACTCTACTACACCTTAGATACAAGCGCAGACAGACTTACTTTATGGAATTCTTCAGCAATACCTGGACTACTCTCGGGAGAAACCGGATCTAACGCTTGGCAATGGCGACCATATAATAAAATAGTTGACGGAAGAACAGGCTTCATGTGGAATGTATCCATACCCGCTGATCTACCCGGCAGCATTAACGGTGTAGTTTTTGATGAAAACGGTAACCCAGAGTCACTAATCGGTTCATATATGGCTGTAAGTGGTGCAGGTTTTGTTGTATTCCCTGTTGGAGACTTAACAATATGGCGCCTTAACATAAAAGACGGCCATCAAGGCGAACTTTTATACCAAATAGACATAGAACCACCAAGCGGTGCAACATTAGCATTAAACTCGTGGAGTGAAGACGAAGATATCTTTGTTCTCTGGTGTGCTGAAACTAGGCAATACTGGGGCTATCGAATTTCTGACGGCTCATATATCTGGGGCCCAACAGATGCACAAACAGAATGGGACTACACAGTAGGTACAACATCCCAGATCGCTGAAGGTAAGCTCTTTTCAGCAGGATATGGCGGAGTGCTCTACTGTTATGACATACAGACTGGTCAGCGTATGTGGGAATGGGCAGCTGAAGATCCTTACTATTTAGAGGCAAAATGGGCAGGTAATTATATGCTTGACATAGCCTTCATTGCTGACGGAAAAATCTATGTGCATTCAGGCGAGCATTCACCTGACGACCCGAAAGAGCGCGGTGCACCATTAGCATGTATTGACATTACCACTGGCCAGGCACTATGGAAGATACCTTTCTATATGCCTAACTGGGCAAGAAACCCCGCCATAGGTGATGGAATATTTGTCTACGACAACGCTTACGACAATCGAATATACGCATTTGGTAAAGGACAAACTGAAACTACAGTAGTTGCCTCCCCGTCAGTTAACACAAAAGGCTCTAGTATATTGATTACAGGTTATGTTACAGACCAATCACCAGGCGCAAAGGACACTCCTGCTATATCTGATCAAGACATGAGCGAATGGATGAAGTACCTTTACATGCAGTACCCTATGCCAACCAATGCAAAAGGTGTGGATGTAGCACTTACTGTAACTGGGCCAGATGGCAGCACACAAGAAATCGCAACAGTAACTAGCGACATAAACGGCATGTTCTACTATCAATGGACACCAGAACAAGAAGGTGCATATAAAATAGTCGCCTCATTTGCTGGATCTGAATCCTACTGGGCTTCAAATGCAGCTACCGCCATAGGCATCGATGCCGCGTCATCAAACACAAACAATGATTCAAGTTCCGCAGCAGTAACTGCAGATTCAACAATTATTATTGGAGTCGCAGCTGTAGCTTTAGTAATAGCTATCGTAGCCATAGCTTTAGTCCTAAGAAAGCGGCAATAAACAAACTTCCAAAAACTCTTCCTTTTTTTATAAATACACAAAAAAACAGATAATAAATCAATTTGAATTTGGCAATTAAGCAGTTGACAATTATCTGTTCTCTCGGTTACATCTTATACATCATACAGAAAATTGTTTCATTTTAGAAATCGTATCATGACTGTGATTAAAGAATTTAAAAAAACAACTCTTTTCAATACCTTCTATATTATCTGCATAGAAAAAATTAGCTTTCTGCATACTTCATTTCGGTTACTCTATTTAGTTTGGATTTGATAATTGACTTGGCCTGTCTTGTTAAGCTTTGGAATTGTTATTACAAATTGTGCCCCTACACCAGGTTTTCCAACTTCTTGTATCGTCCAGTCGTATCCTTCAATCATTTTCTTAGATAAAAATAATCCAAAACCAGTACTGCCTCCAGTGCTAAAACCTTCCCTAAATATTTCTTTTTTATTTTCTTCTAAAATCCCTACTCCATCATCTTCATAGATTAACTCAAGATTATCTTGTTCAGAAATTTTTTGATAAATTTTTATCGCGCTAGCATGCTTACTATGCTTTACTGTATTGTCTATCAGATTGTAAAATAACTGTATAAGGCCTGAATCTGCAAGTACTTTCAATCCCTTACAGTTATAGACTAATTTAAGATTTAAATTTGAAAGAAGTGCCACCGCTTCGTTAATTGTCTTCTCTACCTCTATATATTTTAACTCTTCTTCTCCAATCTGTTCATACATTTTTGCAAACATGAACATTTTTTCTGAGTTTTTAACAGCTTGTTCAATCTTGATTAAATTCTCTATAATATCTGGGTGGTCTGAATACTTCTTTTTAAGCAAAAACGAGTAGCCCATAATAATTGAAAGTTTATTGTTAACATCGTGTCTTGTTAGTTTTCCAACAATGCCTATCTTCTCATATAATATGGAAAGTTTTCTCTCCGCACTTTTTATTGCACTTAAATTTACTATTATTCCTCTTACTGCCGCTTTATCATTTTTATCAACTATTTGTTCTGCAAAGACAATGACTGGTAATCTTGCACCGTTTTTATGAACAAGTGTGTACTCGTTACCTGAAGATTTTTGGCCTGATAAAAGTATGTTAAAATTTTCCTTAGCTTTACTGTGGTCTTCTGGAGCGATCAATTTGAACAGGTTTATGTGTTCGATTTCCTCTTTATTATATCCTAATGTTTCGAATGCTTTTTTATTAGTGTAAATGATGTTGCCTTTGTCATTAAGTTCAAATACAATTTCAGGTAATGATTCTGCGAATTCTCGATATTTTCTTTCACTTTCAACAATTTCTTTATGCGCTTTAAACTCTTTAACTCGTAATGATTGTATTAATCTAGAACTTGAAAAACCAATTATGTTTGTGAGAACTAAACTAAATGTAATTGAAAATAGTGCTGGTGTCGATAAAGGCTGTGGTAGCAGCACTATTAAAAATAAACATCCTACTGATGCAAATAACGCAAGAATGCTCTTAAAGCTCAACCTTTGTGGAACAACTAAGTACGCAATGACGACAATTATTATTGTCTGGATTGTATGAAAAAGAAAGTTTTGAGGTCTAGATGCGCTAATTAAAATGTTTACTAATACGCCCCATATGCCCCAAGTAAAAATCGTATATTCGTATGAGCGATAGTTTTTGAATCTGCCTAAATATGCAAATAGAGCCAATGATGCTGACAAAAACCCAAATCTTATGGATGCCAATAAATAAAAGTCTGTAGATAATCCAAATAATTGGTAATCATTAAAAAGAAACAAAACTAACGGTAACCCAAGCAGTATCATGCCTAGTTTTGCTTGCTTAATGTCTGCCTTTAAAGCCTGCTTATTGTACTCTTCAGCTTCCAAAAACATGCTGCTACCTCATTGATTGATTTATTTTTACTAATCTGGTAAAAATATTTCTAAAAGTTACACTATTGCCTCTAATCTTTTTAATGCATTGTGGCAGCACCTTTTTCACTCCTTATTATTTTCTAAAAGTACATAATAGAGTTTATGTAACTAAATTGAACTTAATTAGTATATTACAAGGTATTCTGCTGAAAAATTTTGAATTGAAGAATCATAAATGTGCTCTTAAGTTAATAGTTTGGTTAAAAGAGCTGCTTTCTGTTTTTAAACTTAACGTTAACTTGTCTTAATCTATGGTGAGATCAGTTTTTTCTTTATTTTTCTTATATTTTTGATGAGTTACTTATGGCAATCAATTGTGTGACAATTCTAATTACTAATTTTCAAAGTCAGCTAATTAGATATCTTTAACGATGCTATAATTTACATGAAAGTTATGATTGCATATCTTTTGCTATTTTATTTTTATTCATTAGTTATTGTCTTTCTAATACGAATGCATTGTATCCTTTTTGTTTAAGTCTGTTTAGTGTAATACTCAATGCTTCTTTGTCATTGTCTGTTGATGCTACTACTGTTATCATAGCTGGTGCAGCTGTATTTTGAACTGCTTTATCAATGGCTAACGCGGCAGGATGAACTTTTACTGCCTCATCATTTACCTGTGTTTGGAAACGTAAAAACCGGGCAAACCCATACGCACTAGACATATGTGACTGTTCGAGTTTTCGCAAAGATCTTTTAACCTCAAGAACTTCTGCAGGCTGTAAGACCCTTTTAGGCTGCTCAACAATAGCAATGTGTTTCGTAAGCTTTAGGGCTCTAACCAAAGTATCTCGTGGGTTTGCAGTTTTCGTTGTTACAACAACACCATTTTGATTATATGCTGCCAAAGCAGATGGTAATGTCTCATTTGCTAATGTCAATGCAGTCATAACTAGGTTGTGTGCAAGCTTATCTGCATCCTCAGCATTTTGAGCGTCCAAATTTACAACAATTATTGTCGGTTGACCATGAGCGCCGACATATTCACGTACAATAAGTTCTTGCAACTTAGTGGAATGTTTCCAGTCAATATCTCTTAATAGATCACCAGCTTCATAACGCCTACTACCATAAAATTCTACACCTCTTTTGGCTGACCTTAGATTCTTTATTCGTGGAACATCAACTGGGGATGATCCTGAAGCAGTTTGATCTAAAAATTTTCTGGCTAACCATTGAGCGTATTTAGCTCGTGGAATAATATGTAACTCTACTGGTTCAATATTTTGATTTAGTTGAGTTAAACCCCACGGGTCTATCAACGATATCTTAACTTCAAGCTTAGACGGTGCTGCCAACGGTGGTGTAATAAATAAAGTAGCATTGATATTTTTAGCTGGCTGCAATAAATATGTCGTTGGTTCAACTTCAACCCATGGGTATGTTGCTTGCAGTTTAGTATACAAAGGTAATTTGGATTTAGTTTTCAAGGTTATTGTACTTTGATTTGTGTCGCCAACAATAATTCGACTAATTTTATGCGTTGATTCTATGGCTTTTTTAGGGGCTTTGCGTAAAACATACATTATTACGGCACCTAAGTAGCCCAATAGAATCGCTGTAGTTACCATCAATGTCAAGTTTAGCAAGATAATTGAAGAAACGAATAGAATTAAAATAGCAGTTCCAAGAGACTGAAAAATTATGGTTCCTTTTCTTCCCTCTTTGATACTATCGTTGATAAACTGGTTTGATGCGCAATTTCTAAGATTTTGATCTAACAAAAATAACGCAGGTATAATTAGAAACGAAGAAAATGTGCCTATCAAAGATACAAATGTTAACGGAGTTACAACTAAAGTGCATGTAGTTAATACTAAACTTAGCCTTTCATGAGGGGGCTTATAGATTGTATATGACTGAGCTGCCAATAACACTAGTGCCACAATAGAATAAGGAAATGGGGCAGTCAAAGTGGCGATTAGTAAAATTATGAACAGATAAGCTTTAGATAAAATTTTAGAAGAAAATAAATCCATATTCTGTTAACCTGTATATATTACTCTATCTTGGGCACAGGTACACTGCTGATTGTTCTTTCAACTACTGCTTGCGGTGTAATACCTTCAATTTCTGCTTCAGACTTCAAACGTATTCGATGGATCAATGCTGGGAGTATAAGTCTTTTAACATCGTCAGGTATAACATAGTCACGTCCATTTAGGAATGCTGCACTTCTAGATCCTTTAAACAGGGCTATAGTCGCTCTTGTACTTGGGCCACTTTGAATGTCTGGATCTTCGCGTGCATAGCGTACAATAGAGACTATATAATCTTTAATTTCGTCTGAGATATGCACTTTTTTAACTGCTTGTTGGGCATCTATAATTTCATTAAGTGTGGCTGCCTGTTCAAGATTTGGTGCATCAATGTAGTCCATTTTTTCTA
>CAYSWL010000018.1:0-26755 GCA_964434745.1 uncultured Candidatus Bathyarchaeia archaeon
GTTTAAATAAATTATGCATTATTTCGTATATGCTTCAAGCTTAACGGAAGAATAATTAATGTCAGCACAGGAATTTCGTCACATAGTGCGTATATTGGGAGCCGATTCAGCAGGCACTCTGAAGGTTTCTTACGCTGTAAAAAGCATTAAAGGTATAAGCCTTAGCCTCTCAAATGCCATTCTGAAGAAGGCAGAAATTAATCCAGACCTGAGAGCAGGCTTTCTAACCGAAGCAGATATCTCAAAGATTGAAGATATCATTAAAGATCCAGCCCAATACGGCATACCTACTTGGCTTATGAATAGGCAAAAAGACATTGAAACAGGTAAAGATATGCACCTTATCAGTGCAGACCTAGTTTTAAAGATTAAGACCGACATTGACGATGCAAAAAGCATTCGTTCATGGCGTGGTTATCGTCACGCTTATGGCCTCAAAGTCCGCGGTCAACGTACAAAGACCACTGGCCGACAAGGAAAATCCTTAGGTGTTAAGAAGAAGACCATGCAACAGAAGCCAGGTGCACCCGCCGCAGGAGGCAAATAAGAATGGGCGATCCAAAAAGACAGAGACGTAAATTTAACACTCCACGATTTCCATGGCGTAAAGATACTTTGCAAGAAGAGCTTAAACTCTTAGGCACCTATGGCCTAAGAAACAAACACGAGCTTTGGCGCCATGAAACCCAGCTCTCTAAATTCAGAGGCATCGCACGTACCTTAATTGGTAAAACGCCTGATGACCGCATGAAAATGGAGAATGAGCTTCTAAACAGGTTAAAGAAACTTGGTATTCTTCAAGAAACAGCAGTGCTAGACAACGTTTTAGACTTGTCAGTTGAAGATATACTTGAACGTAGACTTCAGACTCTCATATTCCGGAAAAACTTGGTGAAGACCGTTCATCAGTCACGTCAACTTATTACTCATGGCCACATAACCATCGACGGACGACGAGTTACAGTTCCAGGCTATATAGTGTCACGTGAAGAAGAAAAAACACTTAATTATGCTCCAGAGAGCCAATTCGTAAATCCATCACATCCAACTCGTGTATCAATGACTGTCGTAGCTAAACAACCTGAAATGAGACAACAAAGAGACCGCAGAAGAGGCGGTAGAGGCGGTAGATTTTGAGTAGCAAACGTAGTGATAAATGGGGAGTTGTACACATATTCAGCTCCTATAACAACACCTTAATTCATATAACCGATATATCAGGTGCAGAAACCATTGCTCGAACAAGCGGCGGTATGTTTGTAAAAGCAGACCGCATGGAATCATCACCATACGCCGCTATGCGTGCAGCAACAGGTGCTGCTGAAATTGCCCGTGACAAAGGCATTACAGCTATACACATTAAAGTTCGTGCCCCTGGTGGGTCAGGTCCACGTACCCCTGGTCCAGGTGCTCAGGCTGCCATTCGAGCGTTTGCAAGATTCGGCTTCCGAATCGAACGTATCGAAGAAGTTACGCCTGTTCCGCACGATGGTACTCGAAGACCTGGTGGTAGAAGAGGCAGAAGAGTATAGTCTCTTCACTTTCAACCTTTCTTAATAGAAAAATTGAAATAATGCCCTTATGCTCCTATTGATTCGCATAATTCGTATTCCCTTGTGGAGTGTCTAAGTAAGTGAAAATAGAAGTGCTCGAAAAAGATGCAATAAATTTGCGCATAGCCATCAGAGACACTGATGTGCCACTGATGAATGCTTTACGAAGAATAGTGCTTGCCGAAGTGCCAGCAATGGCTATTGACGATGTGGTTATGATTGAAAATTCGTCTATTTTACAAGACGAAATGATTGCTCACAGGCTAGGGCTTGTCCCGCTTAAAACTGACTTAGACAGTTATACCTTGCCTGAAGACTGTGAATGTAAAAGCGAATTCGGTTGTCCGCAGTGTCGAGTGACGCTTACATTAAATGCTGAATCAACTGAGAGCACTAGACCAGTTTACTCTGGCGAACTAGTTTCTGAAAATCTTGATGTTGTTCCAGCGACTGAAAAGATTCCAATAATTAAACTAGCAAAAGGACAAAAACTAAAGCTTGAAGCATATGCACGTCTTGGTAAAGGAAAAACTCATGCAAAATGGCAACCAGTTAGCGGATGTGGCTATAAGTACTATCCCAAAATCACAACACCTGTAAAAGGTTGTGAAGACTGTGCCAAATGTGTGGATATTTGTCCTAAGAAATCTTTGGTCATGAAAGGCGACAAAGTTGATGTTCGTGACGTTACAACATGTACTTTATGTATGGACTGTGTAGACGTCTGTCCCAAAAAAGGCGAAGGCATAAAAGTCGAATGGGAAAAGAACGCATTTATTATGAATATTGAATCAACGGGAACGCTTCCACCCGAAAGAATCCTAACGGAAGCAACAAAAATATTAGATAAACAACTTAAGGAGTTCAAAGAACAATTAAAGGTGGCAGTGCAATGAGAGAAACAAAAACCACAAACCCTGAAATCATCCAGCTCATAAGAAACCTCAAGAAGCAGAGCCGTGAGAAAGACGCAGGTATATGGCTAGACGTTGCAAAATACTTATCTAAGCCTAGCCGACAACGCGTAGCTGTAAACTTGAGCAAAATTAACCGGAATACAACAGACCAAGAAATTGTTCTTGTTCCCGGCAAAGTTTTAGCTTCAGGAACTCTTGATCATGCGGTGACAGTTGTAGCCTTTAATGCCTCAGATCAGGCTAAAGCAAAACTTGCAGCTGCCAACGCAAAGTATCTGACCATAACCGAGCTTATGGAGCAAAACCCCACAGGCTCTAATGTAAGAATAATTGGGTGATAAAGATGCAAGTATCAAAAGCCTCTACTACTATAGTTAACGCGGAAGGACTCGTTCTTGGTCGAATGTGTAGTAAACTCGCCAAACGACTCCTAAACGGTGAACAAATAATCATAGTTAATGTAGAAAAGATCGTTATCTCTGGAAAAAAGAAGAGTAAAGTGGCGGAAGCCAAAGAGTTTCTTGAAGTCGGTGCACCTGATAGAGGCCCATTCCACTCTCGAAGGCCTGATCGTATAGTGCGCAAGACTGTTCGAGGAATGCTTCCATGGTCACAGCCAAAGGGCAAAACAGCTTACAAACGCTTAAAAGTCTATATGGGATTGCCTGCTGAGCTCAAAGATCAACCTATGGAAACAGTTGAACAAGCTGCAGCAACAAACCTGAAAGGTCCACACTTTACACTCGCAGAATTAGCAACAGAAATTGGATGGAACCAAGGTGCATAATCATGCCAGGCAAAAAAGTTTTAGTTGTTAGTGGAAAAAGAAAAACCGCTACTGCCCGCGCTGTACTAAAGCAAGGTGCTGGTAGAGTCAGAATAAATATGACCCCCGTAGAAATATTTGAACCCGCCATAGCACGCGAGAAAATAATGGAGCCTCTGCTACAAGCCGGTGAAACTACATGGCAACAAATTGACATGGACGTCAAAACTATTGGTGGCGGATTTATGGGTCAAGCAGAAGCTGCACGCACCGCAATTGCTAACGGACTACTTAAATGGACAAAGAGCTCACACTTACGTACAGTATTTACCGAATACGACCGCACCATGATTGCTGGTGATGCACGTGCTAAAGAATCTAAGAAATTCGGCGGTCCAGGTGCAAGAGCAAAAGAGCAAAAGAGCTACAGGTAAAAGGAAGGAGTACAAACAACAATGATTATCCCCGTGAGATGCTTCACCTGCGGAAAAGTTGTCGGTGACAAATGGGAAGAATTCGCCCGCCGCATACGCACAGGCGAAAATCCCAAAGATGTACTTGACAATCTAGGTGTCAAACACTACTGTTGCAGACGAATGCTGCTCTCGAACGTGGAAATCATAGACGAAATCTTGCGGTTCTACGAAGAAGCTGAAAAGCGCAAAGAAACCCGCAACTTCGCCTAAATCCAAAAACTCCCTCATTATATTTTAACAAGTACACTTTTTATCTGACCTCTTTTAATATTAATACTTTAATATTGAAAACATCATTAATGAAAACAATATGCAATATAAATTTGGTATTTGCAGGTGTGCCTCACCTAAATAGTTCTTGTTAGTGTAATATGTTTTTAATGCATGATATTTCGTATATCACTCCTTTACAGATTAAAAATGGTGAGTCTACAATAGTGCTCTCTAAATTTTAATAGCTAAATACTGTGTTATGTGCAACTCTATAATTGCTCATTTAATCTGGTTATTTTGAATTTTTAATACTAACTTTTATGTGGCAATATTATGTTGGGTATGCTTTAGCTTCCTTCCACATTTCTTCAAAACAACCTCTTGCAAGTTCTGCAAATTTTGGATTGTTTGACCACATATTAGGTAAACCTCGATTATCAACTGTTGATATGCATAAATTTATTTTCTGTTCATCTGCTATAGTCATTTTAATCTGGATTGGAAAATTTGCATATCTATTTTCAAAGAGTGAATTTGTTTGTAAGCGTTGTAAAAATTTTGGTGCTGCTTTTTTTATAATTATTTTGTCTGTAAGAACTCGAAAGTGTACTCCTTTTTCCATGGAATTCTTAATTTC
Organism: uncultured Candidatus Bathyarchaeia archaeon; assembly: GCA_964434745.1. GTDB lineage: Archaea > Thermoproteota > Bathyarchaeia > Bathyarchaeales > Bathycorpusculaceae > JADGNF01. The sequence goes on from CAYSWL010000018.1 coordinate 4,563, forward strand.
TTCTGAATAGTGTATAACATATCTCCGCAAAATTTCCAAGTTGACACAGTGTCGATGTTTGTCTTTGCATTGTAGATTTGTTTTTCAAGTTTTTTTAATACAAAACTTGCCTCAGATGTAATTATGAACTGGGTTTCTTCTTCTTGTGATAAAGAAGCATTAGCAACATGAAATTTATCTATTAACTTTCTAGTTTTATTCTGTAAAATTATATGTTCATTTGTTCGGTTTTGAAGCAGTATTGTAAGGCCTTCTTTAATCGGTGTAGCCCTATAACTTGATGGTGTCGATAACAACTTTTCGACTAATCCACGTCTTTGAAGCGCTGGTATTGCTTGATATACGTTTTGACGTGCTATATCAGCAGTTTTTGCGACTGTTTTTATGCTTGATGTGCCTAATTTGGCAAGTGTAAGGTATGTTTTTGCTTGCAAAATAGTAAGACCTAGGTCAGTTAAAGTTCTTATATCCTCATCTACTTGCACGTAACCGGCCCTCTCTTATAGTGAAGCAGTTCTGTACTGTCTTTTCTCTTTCTTGTGACTAGTTGTCATAGGTTATACATTATAGTTCTTAAAAGGCTTACCAACCCATAACCAATAATATTAAAAAAGAGATAAAAAATGAAAAAAAGAGTATCATTTAATATAGCATTAACTGTTACACTGGCTGCTGCTCTGTTGCTAACATGTTTGCCTTATGCAGTTGCACATGACCTACCATACAAATCCCAACATATGCTTACTTAAGTGTGTCACCTAATCCAGTGAGTGTTAATCAACCTCTCTCAATTATGATGTGGATTGATAAAAGACACCACTAACTGCCGCAGGAATTGGAGGTGACAGATGGAAAGGATACACAATAGAAATTACTACACCTGATGGGCATACAGAAACACAAGGGCCTTTTACTTCTTATGCAGAATCCTCATATACAATTCTATATACCCCCACACAAGTTGGAACTTATACATTCAAGTTCACTTTCCCAGGTCAAGTTGCATCATTATATAGCCCAGTTAACGGACTACCTGGTAATCCAAGTGCTAACGTTAATGATACTTACTTGCCCAGTGAAAAAACTACAACAATGACTGTACAGCAAGACCCAATAATGCCAATACCTGATTATGAACTTCCAAGTAGTTACTGGACGCGCCCAATTGAAGGACAAAATACCAACTGGGCTAGCATTGTATCACACTATCTCGGGTACCCTTATATCTATCAAGGTGTTGTCCAACCTGACGGTTCAGCACCTAATAGCGCACATATAATGTGGACAAAACTGCTTATGTTTGGGGGTGTAGTTGGTGGAAGCAACACTGCTGCTTTTGGTGCAACTTATTATACAGGTCTTTCATATGAGGGTCAATTTGGTAATCCATTAATCATTCATGGCAGATTGTACTATCCTTTGCCTCGAAGTGATGCTACTACCGGCAATGGGTATGTTTGTGTTGATCTTCAAATTGGTGAACAAATTTACTGGCATAATATGACTAACCCCACATTTGGACAACTTTACGACTATGAATCTATGAATCAACATGGTATTGTCTCTAATGGCTATTTATGGCGAAGTGCAACTGATACGAATAACGGAGGTTTTGTTCTAATGGCATTTAACCCTATGGATGGGCGATGGCTTTTTAATGAAACTAATGTTCCTCAAGCAATTAATCCTCCAATGTTTGTTGGTACTACTTGTGGTAATATTATGTATGGTCCGCAAGGTGAGATACTTATTTACCAACTCAATTTGGCAGGCGGCTGGTTAGCTCTATGGAATAATGCTGCAGCTCTAGGATTAGCAGGTGCAACCGATACAAGTAGCGATGCATATCAATGGCGACCTGTAGGTAAAAATGTCAATGCAAGCACTGCTTACGCATGGAACACAACAATACCTGACTTGCCCGCCGGCTCAAGTATTTGGGGCGTTATCTATAATGATATTCTGCTTGGTAGTAATGTTGGATTTGGAGGCACAAATGTAGCTACTGCATGGGCGATAAGTCTAAAACCTGAATCAAGAGGTCAGCTATTATGGATGGTTAACATAACAGGTCCAGTAGGAATTACTCGTTCGGTAGGACCAACGGATCCACAGACTCGTGTATTTACAGTGATGGATAAAGAGACTATGCAATGGTCAGGATATGATGTCGATTCGGGTGACCATCTTTGGGGGCCAATTGGAAATAGTGCCGATCTTAACTATTTTGGTGCACCTGGTATGAGTCCTGCTGGGCAGGTTGGTTATGTTGTATATAGTCGGTTTTATACTGCAGAATATGGTGGAGTGTTATACTGTTTCGATCTAAAAACTGGAAACCAACTTTGGAACTATGGCAATGGCGAGGACGGCAATAGTACAAATAGTGGCATAGACACACCGTGGGGAAACTATCCTCTTTTTATCGGTGCGATTGCAGATGGGAAAATATATTGTTATAATGGTGAGCATTCGCCTAATGTTCCATTATATAAAGGCGAACACGTTATTTGCGTTGATGCATATACTGGCAAAGAATGTTGGTCATTATTGGGCTGGAGTGGTGTAGGCTCTTTTGCACAACAACCTGGGCCTGTAGCAGATGGATTTCTAGTTTACCTAAACAATTGCGACGTACAAATATACTGCATCGGTAAAGGCCCTCTCTTACTACTGTTGAAGCACCATTAAGCAATGTACTAGTTGGTTCTGTAATAACCATAAAAGGAACAGTATCAGACCAGTCAGCAGGTGCTAAGGCTAAAGTTGATAGTGGAGAGTTTAGTGTTGTTGCTGCTGTTTCTGATGAGAGCATTGCAGGCTATATGGAATATGTCTATATGCAAAAGCCTTTGCCAGCTGAACTTAAAGGAGTAAATGTAGTATTAACTGCAACAAATACAAACGGACAAACCACAACTATAGGCAATGCAATAACAGATATAAACGGAAAATACGCCCTATCTTGGACACCAACAACACAAGGCACCTACCACATAAAAGCAAGCTTCCAAACCACCAACTCCTACTGGAGCTCACAAGACACCACCTACATAACAGTAGGACCAACAACTAATACAAATACTGGCTCTGCATCATTAGCTGAAGCCGACTCGGCAATTCTCATCGGAGTTGCAGTAGTCGCTCTAATTATTGCAATAGCAGCAGTTGCTTTAGTTATTAGAAAACGAAATTAGTAACAAGCAAAAAATCATTCTCTCTTTTTTATTGTTGCTCCTAACAAAATATTTGTTATGTGTTTGTTTTGGAAATCGAGTTAGTGCAAAAGCAATTAATTTTCACATAAATATTTACCTTAATTATTTATTTTGCTGAATTAGTGTTTGGTTTGTGGTTTAGTTATCTTTTTATGAATCTGTTATCTTTTGTTTTTATCATACTATATTGCATCGTAACATTTTATGTTGAGTTTTTTAGACCTACCGTATTATGCGGTTGTTTGGTGCACTTTATTGCTTCCTATGACTCTTCTTTATGATTAGGTTCATCTGTGAATAAGCATTACTGGCAAGTATTCTTAGGTGATAAAAAATGGTAGAAGAGTTGATATTGTCAAATAGCCCCTAACTATACACAATATTTCGTAAAACAGTTTTATGATGTTAATAGTTCTGCTGGGTACTTACGTTAGATCTTGGTATTGATGCCTCGCTTAATTGAATTAAACATCGTTTAACTAGTGAAATAGTTGTTTTTAATGTTGGAATTACTTTTTGCAGAAAAAAGTTGCTTATAAATTTGTTTGATCTAACTTATGTCTATGTGAAATTTTATTTATCGTGGCTTTTTTTATCCGTTGCATAAACTTTATATTCGTTTTTCAATCCCCTTCTTGCCATTAGGGATTAATGGCATGACACCGCTAATAGTCGCTGTAATTTGTGTATGCAAAGAGTTAAGATATAGTTGAGTCTTTGGATGCTATCTCAGACACAGCGCAAACTAAATGGTAACCTTTAACGTCCATTGTTTTTGGTTGTGGTTTGCCGTTTGGTTGAGATGTATTAAAAAGCATGAATGTAGAAATAGTGAATAAGGCATATCAGAATAGCGAGTCATAAAAACTAGCCCTAAACCAAGCATAAAGGAGAAAAATCGAATGCACAAGAAACTCTTAATTCCTGGTCCAACCGAAGTAGGCCCAGAAGTCCTCAGTGAACAATCAAAACCTATGATAGGTCATAGAAGTAAAGAATTCGGTGTTCTCTACACCGGAATAACCGATAAGCTTACCAAGTTCTTTGAGTTATCCCCAGAAATCAAACCAACAGTTACAACTGCTTCAGGTACACTCTGGTTTGATATCGTTGCAAGAAGTGTGGTGAAAAACAAAGCTCTAGTGTGTGTTAACGGTGCATTTGCCAAAAGATTTGGCGAAATTATAAGTAACTGTGGCAAACAAGCTGACTATATTGACATTGAATGGGGAAAAGCAGCCAAACCTGAATATATTGCCCCTAAACTTGAAAGCGGCGAATATGATACCTTAGTTGTTTGTCATAATGAAACATCAACTGGAGTACGTAGTCCTGTGCACGAAATTGGCAAGATGGTGCGAAAAGACTACCCTGATGTAATGTTTGTTATTGATAGCGTTTCCTCACTTGCAGGTGATAAACTGATTCCTTCAGAAATCGGTTGCGATGTCCTATTTTCATCATCACAAAAATGTTTCGCCCTGCCACCTGGCCTAGGCATATCTTTGGTGCATGATCGCGCAATCGAACGTGCAAAGACAGTGCCTAACCGGGGCGGATATACAGACATGGTTGAAATCTTTGAATTTGAGAAAAAACATCAGACGCCCTATACACCTAACATATCGCTTCTATTTGCTCTAGATAAACGTATGGACCTTCTAATAGCTGAAACCTATGACAAAGTTTACCAGCGTCACAAAGACATGGCTGAATACACTCAAGCTTGGGCAAAGAAACACTTCGCCATGTTCCCTGAAGAAGGTGCTGAATCAATAACTGTTAGCTGCATTAAAAACACACTAGAAAAAAGTGTGAGCGAACTTAATCAAAAACTAGCTGATAAAGGTCTAAACATTAGCAACGGTTATGGAAAACTTGCAGATAAAACCTTCCGTATAGGTCATATGGGTGAATGGACTCTGCCTCAAATTAAAGATGTTATCGCAGCCATTAACGAAATCTGGGGTCTCTAATACAAATCTGTAAATGGCATCCGAGTTGTTGCGAGCTGAAAAATCAATGGTAGACATACGCCCCTTCCGAGCTATACGATACACCGAAAAAGCAGGTAACATTAAAAATCTAATTACTCAGCCATATGACAAAATTGACCAAGATATGCAACGTGAATACTATGAAAAGTCGCCTTATAACTACTGCCGCTTAATTTTACCAATTGAAGAAAACCGTTACGAAACAGTTCATCAGCGTATATATGAATGGCTCAATGAACATATTCTAGCTAAAGATGACCAACCTGGTTTATTTATTTTCCGACAAGAATTTCTTTTAGATGGTAAACAATATGCACGTACTGGAATGCTCGCAGCCTTACGTCTTTATCCATACAGCGAAAATATGGTATTTCCACACGAAGTAACTTTTTCTGCTCCCAAAGCCGATCGCTTAAATATGCTTCGTACCATCCAAAAAGATCTTGAGCCAGTTTTCTTAATATATTCTGATCCTGAAAATGTTACCGTTAACTTCTTTGCTGAAGTTGCAAAAACTAAACCACTCGTTGAAGTTGAAGACCAATTTTTTGTGCGTCATAAACTATGGCAAGTTACCGACCCTCAAAAAATTGCACTTGTGCAAGAAGCATTAAAAGATAAAATACTCGTAATTAGCGATGGTCACCATAGATATGAAAGTGCATTAGCATATCGAGATGAAAAGCGTAAACAAGTTTCATGGACCGATGAGTCTGCATTTAACTTTCACATGAGTTACATTGTTCCCGTACAAGACGAAGGATTGGTTATTCTCCCAACACATAGGCTTCTAAGAAAAGCAACTTTGACTTCTCAGATTATAGAGCGTATCAAGAAATATTTCGAGGTAATTGAACTTTCAGCAAAGGAAGATGTCATTGAAACTTTCCTATCAAGCCGAAAAACTGAACATGCATTTGTAATATACAATGGCTCTATAGCATACGGTTTAATACTTAAAGACGAGAAAGCTGTTATTGCAACTCCTAATGGTGTAAACTCAAACGAAGTTCGCATGTTAGATGTAGTAATTTTACGTGACTTCATATTTAAAACCCTGATGAACACTGGCGAGCTCAAAATGGATGATGTCTTATATGAAAGATCACTACGTGTTGCTATGGATAAAATCGACAACGGCCAGGCTAAACTTGCTTTCCTTGTGAACCCAATTGATCCTGCGATGGTCTGGCAAATCGCACAAAAACGTGAACGCCTTCCTGAAAAGTCTACCGACTTTTATCCTAAACCCGTATCAGGTCTAGCAATGATGGATATAGCAACAGAAGAAAAACTATAAACAACTGCTTTCTCTACTTTTCTTTTATCTTTCTATTTGCATCTATTTATTGATATTATGCAGGAAGTTTTACTATGAATTTAGTTCCTCTACCTTCTTGACTTTCAAAGCTAATTGTGCCACCTTGGGCTTCAAGTACTCGTCTACATACTGCTAAGCCAAAGCCTTGACCTTTAGATTTAGTAGTAAAAAGAGGCGTAAATAAATTCGGTTTAACTTTTTCAGGAATTCCTACACCAGTATCTTTAACAATAATTTGGACATGTTCTTTGCTTTCATTTCCCGCCTTTATGGTTAATTCTCCACCTTCAGGCATAGCCTGCAAAGAATTAGTTACTAAGTTAATTAACACCCTTTTAAGTAGTTGGGGATCAGCTTTTACAGATACTGTATCTTCTATTTGTAGATTAGTTTGCACATTTTTTGGAATATCTGCTTGAGCTAAGAGTGTAACAATAAGTGGCTTTAGATTAAATATTTGTATATGCGGTTCAACAGGTTTAACAAAGGTCTGTAAATCACTAACAATCTTGTCCATATAACTAATTTGTTCAGCTATAGCTTGGATGCTTTCCTGCAAACTTTTTTTACATTCACTTTCTGGAATTAATTTTAACTCCATTTTTGCTAAATATACTTCACCAATTATGGATTGTAAAGGGTTACGTAAATCATGACCAACCATGCCAGCAGTTTGTCCTATTGCGGCTAAACGTTCAGCGTTCTTAAGTTGTTTTGTTCTTTCTTCAACAATCTTTTCAAGATTCACACTATATTTTTCAAGTTTTTCTTCAATATGTTTACGTTCTGTGATATCCTGCTCTGCTCCCATTATTCTTGTTGCACATCCATATTGGTCAACTTCTCGAATCATTCGCTCAGAATGTATGGTTCTAACGGAGCCATCAGGTCTAATAATACGATAATCAAAACTTGCCTTGTCACCCACCTTTCCTTTAAACAATACTTTTTCCATTATAGTGTTAATTTTCTCTTTGTCTTCTGGATGAATAAGTTTTACGTAATTATTCACATCTGGACCATATTTTTGGGGTTCTAGCCCAAATATTCTAAATAATTCTTCTGACCACACCGCTCTGTCTTCTTTAGCATAATATTCCCAGCTGCCAATATGTGCAATTTTCTGTGCCATGTTTAATCGTTCTTCACTTTCTTTAAGAATCTCTTCAGCCTTTTTTCGTTCAGTAGTTTCAATTAAAGTGAGAACAAGCCCATGGACTTTACCTTTTGAATCCTTTACTGGTGATAAAGTCCAATCCCAATATGTGATTCCTCTATTAGGTTGGCCTGCATACTCAAATGGTTTATCTAAAAACTTTACGGGAGTACCTGTTTTTTTGACCTTTTCAAAAATTGCCTGATTTTCTTTATTTGGAAATAGTGCAAAATGATTTTTGCCAATCAGCTCTTCAGTAGAGTAACCTGCCCCTTTTGCGTAAGCAGAATTTGCGGCAACAAAATTAAAATCCAAATCAAAATAAGCCATCATAGCGCCAGTATGTTCAATGATTCCTCTAAGAATGGCGCCCTCCTCATACGTCACCATTTGACTCGTCTTTTGATTTTTCAAAACTTTATTTTTATTTTTCCTTAACTTAACAAAGTTGATTGAAGATGTGGTTGGCACCTTTTTTTCCTGCAAGAGTATTACCTTAAACTCAATATTGGTTCATCAATGCATAGCCAACTCATCAAGGCTAAGCATATCTAGCTATCTTTAATCTATACCTTCTATTAAATCTACACAGAATCCGAAAGACAATAGATTTTAGCATCTGTGATCTTTTTTATCATGTTTATGTAATCTTGCATTTCACTTGTGTATATTTAACTGTGTTAATTATGCTTTTATATTGAAATTAATGGATTGGATTCTTAGTAATGGCATTTAATTATGTATGGTTTAAATTTGAACACTGCTTACGTTTATTGGTGTTTTTTGGCAATATTGTTTGTTTTTTGCCGTCATGTTTTGTGTGTAGGTTGTTATAGTTTAGTTTATGATTTGTAGTATGCTTATTTTTTTAGAGTCCCAGGCCGTAGTATAACTTGTGGCAAAAGATTTAACCTTGGATGTTAAGCAGTTTGCCAAATCATTTTAGATTTGTAATCTACAAAGCAAAAATTGAACATACTCTGAAGTGTGCATCACACATATTAAACAAAAAACTGCAAAGCATAGAAAACTTTTCTGTTTGTTGGTATGTATTTTCAGTTATGTGCTAAACCTTTTTATAAACGTATGGCTGATGATGAAATGTCACATTAACTCATGTATCTTAATGAAGAAGCTCCTAGTAAGCTTTTGGTAAATACACATGAATTCTGTGGCAGGAAAAATTAGAAATGTTAGTACAGTCATTTAGGGACCTGCCTTTAAGTGAGCAGGTTCAAAGAAGTGTAAAAGAGCTCGGTTTTAAGGAGCTATTTCCGATTCAATCTCAGGCAATAATGCCTTTGCTTGAAGGAAAGGATGTTATTGGGCAGGCTCAAACAGGTACAGGTAAAACAGCTGCCTTCGGACTGCCCATGGTTGAACGATTAGATCCTCAAGTCCGGAAAGTTCAAGGGCTCATATTAGTGCCCACGCGCGAACTTGCGCTACAAGTTACTCAGAACATGATTGCATTCTCCAAATATAAACGACTTAGAATTTTGGCAGTTTATGGTGGTGCATCTATTGAACGTCAAAGACGTGAACTTCAAAACGGCGCACAAATAGTTGTCGGTACACCTGGACGAGTAATCGATCTCATAGAAAGACAAATGCTCAATTTATCAGCAGTAAGTTTTGTTGTTCTTGATGAAGCTGACCGCATGCTTGACATGGGCTTTATTGATGATATAACTTACATACTCTCCAAAGCGCCTAATAGCAGACAGACAAGTTTGTTCAGTGCAACTATTGATCGAACTGTTATGAACGTGTGTAACCGCTATATGAAGAACCCTGTCAAAGTATTTGTAAGCAAAGATGAAATCGGCGTTACCCAAATGAAACAATACTTCATAATGGTTAACCAGAATGCAAAATTCGACAGATTATGCGAACTATTGCATGAAGAAAACATTGATCGTGCAATAGTATTTTGCAGGACCCGTCATGAAACCAGCAAAATTGCGGATAGACTCAACAGAAAAGGCTTCCGTGCACAAGCATTACATGCAGGCTTTACACAACCTCAACGTGAACGCACAATTTCTGCATTCCGCGCAGGAAAACTCAACTTACTTATAGCAACTGATGTAGCCGCAAGAGGTCTAGATATAGAAGGTGTAACTCACATAATTAACTACGATGTACCCAATGAAGCAGCAGTGTACTTCCACCGTGTAGGCAGAACCGCCCGCAAAGGCACCGATGGCACAGCCATTACATTAGTCAGCTACGGGGAAATGAGTGACTTTAACAACATCAAATCTCTAACAAAAACCGCAATCGAAGAGCTTAAAGTTCAAACCAGCTCAGATTCTCCAGTGGTTAGCTTTTATTAAACCGCTACCCATAAAAGAATCCTACTCCTTTTTATTTTCGAGGTTAAGACCAAGGAAGATGTATCGAGATCCAGTTTGTGGCATGGTATTAGACGAAAACACCGCAAAATTTAAAATTACATACGAAGGCGAAACAATTCATTTCTGTAGCCTTCAATGCAAGAAACGGTTTAAGCGTCAACCCACCAAGTTCTTAAAATAACTCTGCATTAGTCAACTGAGCAGAAGATACAACTACATGTTCGTCAAAATCTAATTGGCTTACATGTACTTTATTGAAAATTTTTATATTTTTCTTATATAGCCTTTTAATTCTGTATACGCTATTGATATCTATATAATATTAGATCTAACTTGTGTTAGTCTTGCGGATAAGTGGTCATGTTATAGTATACTGATAGTTGTCTGTTAAATTTCGCACTCTTTATTCCAAATTATGTTATTGCCCTTTCCTTTCTATTTTGCACCTTTTCTTTGCATTTAACTTTTAGTTAAATGTGGAAATGTGTGTTTTAAATAGTGGCCAGATGCGGTGCATAGGCACTATTTCCGTATCAGAAATTTTAAGATTGGGTAGTTTTGAAATTGCATCTTGAATTTTCAGATAGCTTTCCAGGCTTCTTATGATTGCCAATGCTTGTAGATCATACTCTCCGCTTGTTTTTATAATGTGTATTATGTCTGGAATTTCGCATAGTTCTTTTATGGTATCTTTGGTACTGCTTTGGCAAATTAGCATAATGTTAAAACTAGTTGTCGCGCAATAGCCGATTTCTATTGGGTTTATTTGAATAACTGGCTTTATCACATTATAATTTTTTAGTTTTTCATATCTTCTAGTAACTGTGTCGATTGAGGTTCCTAATTCTTCAGCTACCTTCTTGAATGGTAGGCGACCATTTTTTGATAGTTTCTCAATTATCTGCATATCTGCCTTATCGATTTTTAATTGTTTATTTTCCATTATTTGGCAGTCATTGTTGAGTGTTTTATATTCATAGTCTGAATTTATTTGCAGATTTTCTGGGATATTTTTTACACCAAGCCAAAGATATGTTTTCAATTCTGTTATTGATAGCTTCTTTCTAATCACTTCTTTTATTTGTTCTAACTCACTTAAACTTCTTAGCTTTACTATTGCCTTTACATTTTCTCTTCGGTATGTTTGAAAAACCATGTATACATTTGGAATATTTTGTATGAATTCTACTGCATAATCTGTTAGCTCTGGGCTGACACTAAGCTGTAATGTTCCAGTCACATGATACCCAATTAACGGGTAATTTAATTGAATGCTAGATCCTACAATTATGCCTGATTTTTTCATCTGTTGAAACCGTTTGGCTATTACCTCTTCAGATGTGCCGCTTTCTTTTGCTATGTCTGAAAAACTTTTACGACCTTCCTTTAGTAAATCTTTAAGAATTTTGATGTTAACTTCATCAACTTTCAACATTGCCGCTTCTTTATGTATCTATCTTACTAATATGACTTTGCAGTAATCCTGCAAAAAAACCTGAAATTTAATAATTTATTAATTAAAATTTTATTTTTTTTAGAACAATTTGGCCTAAAATCCCAAACATTTATAGGCTAAACAATCATCAACGGATTAGAACACTAAGGAGAGACCATAGTGAATAGACTAAGTCTAAAGAATAATAAAAAAACTAAAACGACTTTTACTATCGCTTTGCTATTGATGCTGTCTATCTCTTTGCTTGCATTTCTGCCTGCAGTCAATGCACACGACCCTGCATGGGAAATCCCAACTTATGCCTACTTAGTTGTGTCACCTAATCCAATCGGTGTTAATCAACCCATGTTCGTTGTAATGTGGCTTCACGGAGCTCCTCCAACAGCAGTGGGCGTAGCCGGTGATCGATGGCACGACTTCTTCCTTGATATCACCAAACCGGATGGGCATACTGAAACATTAGGGCCTTACATATCCGATGCAACAGGTTCAACATTTGCACTTTATACACCTGATCAAGTTGGACAATATACATTCAAACTAAGATACACTGGACAAGTGCTATCTCTTGCACACCCTGAAACTGGAATAGAGGCTGATCCAGCAGATATGTCTCGCTGGGGTAGCGATGCCTTTATTGGTGATAAATTCTTGGCAAGTGAAGCAATAACAACTCTTACTGTACAGTCAGAACAAGTTGAAAAGATTCCAGAGTATCCTCTTCCTTCAAACTATTGGGCCCATCCAATTGAAGGACAAAACACACAATGGGCTACAGTTACTTCAAACTGGCTAGCCGGTGCATACCTTGGATACTTGAACCCCAACCAAGTTAACGTTTGGCAAGAAACAGGTGATGCTCCAGAAAGCTCTCACATACTATGGACGCGCCCAATTGAACTAGGTGGAATTGTCGGAGGAAACACTGCTATTGACGGTGTAGGCTTCTACTCAGGCGGATCATATGAAGGCAGATTCACTAATGCAATAATTATGGCTGGAAGACTCTACTACCAAGAACCCTTAGGTCACTCTAATACTGGTGGCGGATACACATGCGTTGACCTACGCACAGGCGAAGTTATCTGGCACAATGATGCAATGGGTACTATTGGTGGCAGTGCAGCACCAACATTCGGTCAATTATATGACTATGAATCAATGAACCAGCACGGTGTTGTCGGTGGATTGCTATGGGCAACATCAGGCACCACTTGGATGGCATATGATGCATTCACAGGAAAATCTGTATACAACCTTACAGGTGTACCAGCTGGAGGATTCACGGCATATACTGAAAACGGCGAGATTGTAAAATATATCCTCAACTACAACACCACAACCAAGAAAGGCTCAATAGCTCTCTGGAACAATACTGCAGAACAACAAGGTTTGCACGGTGCAATTGGAACTTCAAGTAACGCATATCAATGGAGACCAAACGGTAAAACCGTAAACATGAGCAAAGCTTTCTCATGGAATGTAACCCTTAACGCTGACATAACTGGAACAGCAAATCCAACAATTATTTCCGTAATCCCTGGCGATGTAATCATTGGTACAAGCACATCATTCGTGATGCTAGGTGGAATTATAACTGAAACACCTGAAGCAATGACATTCTGGGCTATAAGCGACAAACCCGAAAACAGAGGCGAACTACTTTGGATAAAGAACCAACCAACAGAAGGTGACTTCCTCACACCATACTTAGGTCCAGTAGATCCTGTAAGTCGTGTGTTTGCCATAACCTACATTGAAACAATGGATTGGGTCGGCTTCAGCGTTGACACAGGTGAACAACTATGGGGCCCAGTAACTGGAGTTGAAAATGACTTTGGTTATTATGGCAGCGGAAGAGGCGGTGGCCAAATAGGCTTTACTGCATATGGCAACCTCTACACCCAAGGTTTTGGCGGTGAACTAATCTGCTACTCTATGTCTACAGGCGATGTACTCTGGAAATTTAACAACACCAACAGCGGAATGGAAACAGCTTGGGGCAATTATCCAATCTTTATTGCAGCAATAGCAGACGGCAAAGTCTACGCATTTAACAACGAACACTCACCAAACTATCCACTCTACAAAGGAGAAAAAATCTACTGCATAGATGCAACTAGCGGAGAAGAACTATGGACTATGACAGGATGGGCAGGACAATCAGGCGGAACTGGTGCATCAACAGGTGTACTTGCAGATAGCACATTCGTATACTACAACTACTATGACAACCAACTTTACGCAGTAGGCAAAGGTCCTAGCTCAATTAACGTAGCAGTTAACCCAGGTATCACATCACAAGGCAAAAGCGTTCAAATCACTGGTACAGTCACAGATGCATCAGCAGGAGCAAAATCACTTGTTGAAAAAGGTGTATTCAATATGGTTCCAGCAGTATCAGACCAGAGTCAATCTGCTTGGATGGAATACATCTACATGCAAAAACCAATGCCTTCAAACGTAGTTGGTGTCTCAGTTAACATCTTTGCAACCGACGCAAGCGACCACACTGAACAAATCGCTACAGTTGTCAGCGACAGCAGCGGACTTTTCCACTATAAATGGACACCCACACAAGAAGGCGAATACACAATTACTGCAGTTTTCGATGGTTCTAACTCATACTACGGATCAAGTGCAACTGCAGCAGTCGGCGTAGACGAAGCATCAGCTAACCCAATCGAAACAGCATCTCCATCAGCAGTTGTTGACAATCCAAGCAGTACTTCTACTGAGACTTTGCTTATTGCAGCCGCAGCAGCAGTTATCGTTATTGCAGTTATCGTCGCAGCACTAGTACTTCGCAAACGAAAATAAACCAATAAAAAAAGAACAACAGCTTCCCTTCCCTTTTCTTTTTTGGGGAAAATTTAATTTGAGAAAAATGGGCTGAGTGGGTATTGACGGATAAAACTCTTATGTGGTAGCAGCAAAAGGGTTTTCATTTCTATCTCTCTCTATCTCTCTCATGGAAATGGTCCGTCAACGCCTCAGCAAACCATCTGAATTATTCTATTGCTTATTATCTAAATTGTTACCTACAACTACTTCCCTTTTGAGAGGAAAGTGCTAATTTTTAATCCTCAAAGCTGTAGTTCCAGTAAAAATATTGATAGGTGCATTTATGTCATAATTCAACCTTTTACTACATAATGATGCAAACGAATTGTCAAATTCTTTCTAACAATTAAGTTCTATCTACTAAATATTTAAGACATTATTTTGGATTTATTAAAATAGCCATAATGCCCACCTTCTCCTCAATAGCAAATAGTGGTAGTGGCAATTTTCTAACTATTATTCATAATACTTTAACCAAACAAACATTATTAATCATGGACTTAATTTCGAAACTTTTAAAAATAATTATTATGAAATGCTTAACAAGCTAATCTTTCTTGATGAAAAAAATTGCTGCCTTTCTTGTATATTATTTTACATGTTTTTTTGAACAATTCTGTGTTTTCTTTGTCAATTTTTGAAACGACTATATTCACGATTTTTAAAAGTGGATTATCAAAAACCCTAATATTATCTGTTGAAAAGAAAGCTTTGTAGTGGCAAGTTGGGGCAGATTCCAATTTGCCATCCATGCTTATATCTGACCAACTTTTTAAAAACATCTATTTTTTAGTTGTATTGGATATTGTCTTGATTTTTTTATTGCCTTTGTATTTCTCATCTTCTATTGTAGTCTTATTCTCTTTAGGCAGTAAGACTTTGATATCTGATTCAATAGTGCGGTTTTGAAGTCGATTGAGCCTCTCTCTCACTTCAGGACTTAACTGAGTTTGTTCATCTTCCGTTAGTGTATTACTTAATTGCCGTAGTGCCTCTTCTAGAGTCTTAAGGTTTTGTTGTATGGCGCGAAGTTTAGCCGTAACATTTTCAGAATCGTTTTCTGGTTGTGCCATAATTTTTCTTTCCGCAAAAACTCTTGGTGTTAATGATTATAAGTCTTCTTTTTATAACGATGGTGTTCCTTAGACTTGAGAGACTTAACCCTTTTAAGTTCAAATGCATCCGTAGTACTTAATTGAGGCCGTACTTATGGCAACTGACCAAAATGCACCAAACTCAACCCCAGACCCGAACTCTACTCAAGAACCGCTCAAACATCAACAAAATACAAATGATTCCACATCAAAATCAGTAACAACAGAAAATACAACACAACCGCACGATGCCAAACAGCAGCAGCCAGTCAAAGAACGCCGACATTTTCTCAGAAAAAGTAAAAACCGGGTCAGAGATCGAGACGTGCTCTACGAGAAAGCCATCAAGTTAGCTCAAAGTGGACGCGTAGAATTTCTTGACAATGGTATTTACAATGTAATCGGCGATCATGGTACCTATACTGTAGCACTCAATCATGAAGGAAAGTTGAGTTGTAACTGTCCTGGATTCATACAAAAAGGTATGTGCAGCCATATCACTGCTGTTTCATTAATTACTAGAAAACGTCGTCGCCACTAATTGGCTTTTAGTTTTCTATTGTGATTGGCTACTAAACGTTTATAGTATTTATCTAACTTTTAGCAACTTTTTATTTTTCTGAAAAGACAAAAATGGGCTTCCGCTTCAAGCTGTTCTATTGGTAAAGGATACCCTAAGGTTAATCGCTTACTTGCCTGCTACAGCGCATTGCTGTTAACAAGAAAACAAAAGACGCCGTGTTTTAGGAGGACGCAGTTTAGTTATTTAGCGGATGGCTTCATCTAGTTTATAGCTGGTTTTAGTCTTGGTGACTTCTTTGAAGAGGTCTATGGCGTCTTCTTTGGACGGTGCTTCGACTTCAATGCTACCATAGGCGCCTATGGAAATACGGTATTTTCTACCATCATCTTTAGTACTCATCCTATTCATTCCCCAATTTACTTATGTATTATACAGTTGCTTATCACCGCTGCTTTTAATCCTTATGCCTTATGTGATGAAAATCTTACAAAATGCAATAGAACTACTAACCAAATAAACAAGCAAACAAAAACTTTAGAAAACATTAGCAATAACATTTTCAAAAATCACCGTCATCTTAATGTGTAGTAGAATTTTAGTATCAATTTTTGCAATCTTTGATATATTCAACTTTTCAATTTACAAGAACCATGTATCAATATGCTTGGATTACGAACTTCGTTTATGTTATTGCTGCTGTTTGCTGTGCATTATGCATATTCATCAATATTAAATAGTGTTAACCGTAAAATTGTGAATTTACTTTGACCTATTGCAGCACATATATTTTGTATAATGTGTCCTTGATGGTTGCGAATTTAGAGTTTAAACAAAAAGAAGCAAAAGAACGCGCACTATCTGATACTCTATTGGTGGTTTTTAATTTTCTTGACAATGCATATAGCAAGAGTTAATGATGATATGGCTAAAAATAATGTTGTGAATATAAAAGTATTTGGAAATTCTGGTATTGTTCTCACAGTGCTGAAAGTATATAAAACATCTGCAAGCATGTTAACGGCAAGATTAAGCGATTCTCCAGCTCGCATTTGAACGTCTAAGTTACTCCAATTATAATTATCGTCCATCCAAGTGCATGTTTGAGTGCCATTTAAATCAAAAGTAGAGTCATAACCAAGCATTAGGGCTGCATCGCTGGCAGATGTTATGCTTAATTTTCCGTCAAAAGACAGATAGCTGTTAAAGGTATCAATATAGGCATTTGTTCTACTATTGGCTTTTTCTTCATAATCTGCATGGTTGTCTTTTTCTTCTGCACCCCAATCTGAATCTATGCCCATAACATGAGCAAAAACCGCTTGATCAACAATATAATGTGACATTATTCCCAAATGTTTAGCTGCTAAATCATAAACGCCCGCGTTATAGTAGACAAGGGCTTTTTCGTATTCTTCTTGAGCTCTTATTGCTGCCGAATCATCTTGTAAGGTGCCATTGGTGAAAAAATATACGTGATGTTTATTTTTATCATTAATACGATCTGGGGCTCTATCATTGTCAGGTAACTCAGTACCATATAAGTAACTAGAAAGATTGTCTACTATGAACTGTTTCTCAGAAACAGATAAATAATCAAGAGCATGTTGTGCGATCCAATCATGTGTACCATAATCTGGATTATCCGGATCTATACTGTAGCCTCCATTACTCCATGCACTCGTCTGAGCTGTAAATCCTGCTAACATGGCACACGAAAGTGCAAATGTAAATATGCTGGCAAAACACTTTTTTTTCATGTAATAAACCTTCTTACAGTTTTAGAATTTAAAAGTTACTTGTTTGTCATCTTTTTTACAGTTTTCAGCAAATCACAATGATTGTGCTCTACCAAAGGCAAATTTAAGGTTGTTCTCAATTCAATCACATCCTTTGTGTTATGGCAAACTAAGTTATCCATTTGTTAGATCTGCCAAAATTTGTTTGTAATTTATCCTATTTTTTTATAGTGATGCTTGCTGTAGTTTGTTTCTCAAAACACGGTCCGCTAAAGCAAAATAACTATTGTTATTTGAAGTTGCTATATAATTTGGGTGGTTGTTGATTATTTATTGAATTTTTATAGACAATTTGTTTTGTCTAAAAAGAGTGTCTAATTTTGGTTGTAAAAAATTCGGTTCAGGTAATTTAGGTTCCATGTGCTCAAAAGTATGTCTCATAATTCATTAGGTTTAAATGTAAATTTAACTCTTTTTATGTAGTAAAGAAAGCTCAGTTGGCTTTCCGTCTAACTAATTAATCTATGGCGTGTAATCAAGATGGCTGAAAAAACAAGAGAATTTGAAAACCTTCTGCTAAATGCCATAGATGAGGCTTTACTTTTGCTAGGTGAATCTGGAAGGCAATCAGTTTATACCCATCTTGAGAAAAACTTTATACAGAAAACTGAAATTGCACAAAAAATTATACAATTCCAAATAGAACTTGAAAAAATCTTCGGTGTAGGCGCACGATTCATCGAAATCCTTATTATGAAAAATCTTCACGCAAAAATTGACGGCCAATTAAATGCAGATAGCAGCTTCTCGCTTAATTTACTCAAATATGTTGAAGATGCAAAGCAAAGATATCTTAAAGAACATTCTTCTTTGCCAATTGATGACCCCAAAAATCCATCTGACATTGCATAGTAATAATTTAACACCATTTTTGCCACTTCAATGGCCAATAATGCCAGATTATCTAAAGATTAACCAAAAAGTCGTATCTAATGAATAAATACATAATTTTGTGATAAGTCTATATTGTATTTATGCGCTTCTTTGCACCTTCTAAGTAAATCTGTAGGCTGAGTAGATTTCATATTTATCCCACAAGGTGGATATTTTGGTAACATTTGTCTTGTTAATTGGGTGTATCAATTAAAACTTCGCCTTTCAAGATTTTGTGTCCTTTTTTGCTATGTGAAAAGAACTTTTTGTATTGACTGGTTCTGATTGATTCAATGCTATCTTGCAATTTTTTGTTGACAATAACTATGATTTGGGATGTCCCTATGTGCTTTGAGTGCTGTTATTTAAGTTAATATACCTGTTAACTTGCTATGTATTTCGTTGTTGTGGCACTATTTTTGGTAGTTTTAGGTATGATAATTTGAGTAAAAGTGAGGAGTTTTTATAGAAAATGTTAACTGGTTGATGCTTTTTGATTTTTGAAGCCTTTTGCATAAATGAGGCTTTATTTGCGCTTTTTGTTTGTCCTTATTTTGTATATTTTACCGTAAGGTTTGCAAGGGGGCGGGTATTCTATTGCATGTTATTTGTAAAAACACCTTATATATCCGCTAAGCGTAGCGTACAACTTGGCAACTGAACACTAACAGCGAATGGCTGTGTGCTGTGAATACACATGAAATGTCCATATTGTGGCTCTGAAGAATTTCGCACGCTTGAAACACGCGATTCATTAGAGAACACTACGCGCAGGCGAAAAGAATGCGTCACCTGTAATAAACGTATAACTACCTATGAATATATCGAATCCGTAGAGCTGATGGTCCGCAAAAAAGATGGCAAACTCGAACGTTTTGACGCTAACAAAATCATACGTGGCCTGCAAAAATCCTGCGAAAAACGGCCTATAAGTATGGAACAAATCCACCTATTGGCCGGAAATGTAAGACAGGATCTTATGTCAAAAGGCAAAGAGGAAGTAACTTCCCAAGAAATTGGCGATTTAGTAATGAAGTACCTCAAAGCCCTTGATCGTATAGCATACATCCGATTCGCGTCAGTTTACAAAAAATTCGAAGAACCAGAAGATTTCAAGCAGTTGCTGCTTGAGGTGAAGAAAAAATGAAATTTGTCAGAAAACGAGATGGAAAACTAGAACCTTTTGATCCAGAACGTATTACACTTGCTATTTGGAAAGCTGCAAACGCCGTAGGAGGAAGTGATCGTCAGCAAGCAAAAAAGCTCACTGAAGACATTCTAGCCGAGCTAAAAAATCGGTTCGGTGAAGATGGCTGCCCAACAGTAGAGGAAATTCAAGACCTTGTTGAAAAAATGCTTATCGAAAATGGGCATGCGCAAACTGCTAAGGCATACATCCTTTACCGTAAGCAGCACCAAGATATGCGTGAATTAGCTGCTCTATTAAGTAGTGCTGATCTTGTCGACCAGTACCTTGAGATTGAAGACTGGCGAGTTAAAGAAAACAGCAACATGAGTTACTCACTGCAAGGATTAAATAACTATTTATCATCAACAGTAATTGCCAAATACTGGATAACTCGTATCTATCCTGAACGTATTGCTGAATCACACTTCGCAGGCGATATTCATATACACGATTTAGGTGTGCTAGGTCCTTACTGTGTAGGATGGGACGTAAGCGATTTAATTATGTCCGGTTTCGGCGGAGTTAACGGTAAAATCGAAAGTAAACCAGCCAAACACTTCCGCACCGCGCTAGGTCAAGTTGTTAACTTCTTTTACACCTTACAAGGCGAAGCAGCAGGTGCACAAGCATTTAGCAACTTCGATACATACTTAGCGCCATTTATCCGCTATGATAAGCTCTCATCTAAAGAAATCGAACAAGCCTTGCAAGAATTCTTCTTCAATATGAACGTACCCACACGAGTAGGTTTCCAGACACCTTTCACTAATTTGACACTTGATTTAACCGTTCCAGACTTTATGAAAAACGAAGGTGTCCTGTTCAACGGAAAAGTTACTGAAGATACCTATGGCGACTTTACTAAAGAAATGGACATGTTCAATAGTGCTTATGCCGATGTGATGGCTCAAGGCGACTCCAAAGGCAGAGTTTTCACCTTCCCCATTCCAACATATAACATTACTAAAGACTTTGACTGGGACTCACCTGTATCACAAAAAATATTCGAAGTTACCGCCAAGTACGGTGTACCTTACTTCTCAAACTTTGTAAATAGTGACATGAAACCTGAGGATGTACGCAGTATGTGTTGTCGTTTACGTATTGACAACCGAGAATTACGTAAACGCGGAGGCGGATTTTTTGGAGCTAATCCACTAACAGGTAGCATTGGTGTAGTAACCGTTAACATGCCTCGTATTGGATATCTTTCAAAAGACGAAGATGAATACTTCCGCCGCATTGAAAAAGTCATGGACACCGCTAAGGCTAGCCTAGAAATTAAACGTAAAGCACTTGAAGCATTCACCGACAATGGCCTTTACCCCTATAGCCGTCGTTATCTACGCAACATCAAAGCTGCACATGGCCAATTTTGGAAGAACCATTTCTCTACCATCGGCATATTGGGAATTAATGAATCGATAGTGAACTTACTAGGTCAAAACATATCAACTAAAGAAGGTCTCGAATTCGCAGTAAAAACACTCACTTTCATGCGTCAAAAGCTTATGAAATACCAAGAAGAAACAGGTGACATATACAATCTTGAAGCTACCCCTGCTGAGGGTACCTCATATCGGCTTGCACGCATCGACAAACGCAAATATCCAAATATCATCGCTGCAAACGAACGTCTAGTTCAAACAAAGCACGCTGAACCTTTTTACACAAACAGTTCTCAGTTACCAGTGGACTTCGACGGTGACCTATTTGATGCTTTAGAACACCAAGAACATCTTCAGACTCTCTATACTGGTGGTACTGTCTTTCACATTTTCATGGGTGAACGACTTCACTCTTGGAAATCTGCAGCTGAACTAATTAAAAAGGTATCTCATAACAGTCGCCTACCTTACTTTACATTAACTCCAACTTTCAGTATCTGTCCAACACATGGCTATACTAGTGGAGAACATCACCAATGCCCGACATGTGGTGCAACCAGCGAAGTATATTCGCGCGTAGTCGGCTACTTGCGACCTGTAGACCAATGGAATATTGGTAAACAAGCCGAATTTGCAATGCGTAAAACCTTTGACAAATCCGTAGTGCTATCAACAGCTCCAGTGCCCCAATAAACCGTGAGTGATATAAATAATGAAGTTTAGCGGACTACAAAAAATCAGCCTAATAGACTACCCAAACAAAATCGCATCTGTACTCTATACACCCGGCTGCAACTTACGTTGCGGTTTCTGTCACAACTGGCGTATAGCTACCGATCCACAGCCTCCATTTCTTCAAGAAGCGACCGCAATTGAAATGCTTGAAAGCAGAAAAAAATACGTGGATGCCGTTGTAATAACTGGTGGAGAACCTTGTATGCACAAAGAACTCCCAAAATTTATAGCAAAACTCAAAGA
>CAYSWL010000019.1:0-26599 GCA_964434745.1 uncultured Candidatus Bathyarchaeia archaeon
AAAAAATTAATCACCCATATAAGCCAAAAACTAAATCAAAAATTTGAATAATACTTCTACATCCTATTATCAGAGTGTATAAAACAATAAAACTACTTTTGACAATAATAAATGCAATTTACTACTAACTAAAAGAAGTCAACTGCTAGCAGACATTTTAAGAGTAGTAATGGTAAACTGGAGTAAGATAAAAATGGGACAGTTGATATCATTCTTTGCTTCCACCATGATGACATGCTCTGCACGCATAAATCCCATTTTGTGGAATCTCATTGCGAGAGGATCAAAAGAAAAATATTTCGGGTCGCGTGGTACATGCGTTGGTGGAAGCACTCCAACCAGATCACCCAAAACAAAATAGAGGCAAAATATTAGTTTTGATTCGCAATTTAGAACACAAATGTTGTTTGTTGATTTAAAATAAAATTTAAGCTTGAAAAAGTTTTGTATTAATAAAACTATCAGGAAAATGCATCATTTAGGGTTTGCAACTATCCATTTTACAAAGTCAAATCCATACTTAGCCAGCAAAGGGGCCATAAAGTTTTGGTAAAACTTCGTCTGCTACTTCACCTAAAACTACTGTATCACCCTCTCGGTAAACCAACGCTACGCACCTACTTTTTTACGTTCGCACTTAGATAGAATTTTCCAGTACTCTTCAACACCAGTGCCCTTCTCAATACGTCATACACATTTACCAACTGCAGTTTCCTCATCAAAGGTATTAAAATCACAAACAACTTTAGCTACAATGTCAGGAGAAGACGCGGTTTTAATACAGAATCAAAATGTCACAACATTTCAGTTTATAACCCGATTGATAGGCTTATTTATTTTACCTACCAATAATAAATGCAATATCTACTATAGGACTATACATAACTATTCATAAATAGCCTACAAAATCAGCAATGTAAGAAATAAGAACTATCGAGCGAATATTTAATTGATGAGCCTGCAGATTAGTAGAAAAATTATCTTGATAATCCTAATTTCAACATCGTTATTTTTAACAGTATATACTGCAAGCGCCTATTATGTCGCATCCCATATTAGCGAGGCTTATGGAAAACTTTGGTGGCCAAACACTGTAGTAGGAACATTTTATCCTTGGCCAAATGTGCCAACAGGAATTGCAGGTCAAATGGTAACAGAAATAGTAGACCAAATAAACATACAATACTATAATTACATAATTAAATCGGGAATACTTATTGTACTGACTCTTCTAATGTGGTTCATTACGCTTTTAAATTTAAGAAAATATAGCCAACACAATAATACACATATAAACAAACACGCACAGTAGCCAGCATACTTGTAAAATAATAATAGATATGATGGGGTGAACTGGAATCTGACCGGCATCCTTTGCACGTCAAGCACAATATTAAAACATAGGGTAAAGTTAGGTTTGATAACCATTAATGCACCAAATCGTATGCTTCAAGCTCAATAACCTCAGCAGAAAATACAGCTGCATGCATTCATAAGAAAGTATTCGACACAATTTCTCTTTGGAAGGCTCATACTCCAACAACTTGTATGATTGAGATGTTTCACTAAGACCTATTACCTTATCATTTAATGTAATCATATTATACTGAGTACGACAATTGAATAAGCATTTTATTTTACTTTATTTTTTTGATATTGATAATCACAGTCTTTTCTTAGAAAAGAGCAAAAATTCATTCGGTTTGTATGTAAGCTGGTGGTAAGGCGTGCACCTGTTTCAACAACATACCCGCTCGTTAAAAGTCAAAGGCACAAATTTTTGCGCTATTAAAAAGAATATCCGTAGAGCTTGACATTAAATAGCTTACCAAAGGCTACATTTGGTACTTACTAAAGAAGTTCTCATTTAATTTAATAAATAGTCTTACTATTGAGAAAGAATTTATAACTTTAGTAGTGCTTGGTAAGCTGGTGATTATATTGGGCAACAAGATGGCTCTAACTAAAGTTTACGCTATAATAATCGGGTTAATCATCGTTTCAATTACATTGAGTGGAATGATAATCTACCAAAACACCGTCCCTCCTTCAAACATACCCGAACTTGGAGCCATTAACCCTTCTACCCAAATCCAAGTTTATGCCCCTACGATTGAGCCTAGTAGCGCCTTTTTCTATAGCGCAAAAACTATCTACATCCATTGTGCGACCTCTGGAGCAACCATACGTTATACTACAGATGGGTCAGATCCACTATTCTCACCAACTTCAATCGTTTATTCAGGTCCATTTTCGATAGATAAAAATTGCATAATCAAAGCAAAAGCCGTCACAGAATACGTAAACGGAGAAACAACCCAAGCCACATACACAATAAACAAATCACCAATCTGGCATCAAATAGGAACCAACTATACAGCATCAGACGGCTTAACCGTCTCCTTAAAAAGCCTAACAACCACAAACAACCATGATACACTATTAGTCACAATAAACTACACCATCACTAACAATAGCCCCTATAACACAGCAATAGGCTCTTTCAAGATGATCCGAGACTTAGGCAGTTTAGGAACCCTCGACTACTCACAACCACAACAACAGGGTAACCTTAACATTGGTCAAAGCATCACAGAAAGCTACACATTCGAAGTGAATCCTGGTCTTATACCATTCTGGGACTATATTACCTATGGTGATCCACTAAATCCATTATCTTGGGGAAGCAATTATCAAGAACCATTTGGTGGAGCTTCCTAACATCAATTATTTTTAACATCACCAGCTTGCATAGGCACAATCAGACTATTAACCTCAATAAACAAAAATTTGAATTTGAGAAAAACAAACTCCTATGACAATAAAAGTTAATACAGTTTAGAGCTATTTTGAGATAAAAATCATTTACACACTATAATAGGAATTCCGCGATACCTTAGTGAGAACACAGCGCCTAAAAGGTAAGTTGAACTACACCTGACAAAGAGTTAGCCGAGCACGCCAAAGAACTGGGCTTTAACATTAGATACACATTCAAAAATAACTCAAACAACTAAGCGCTCAAAGAACAAGCAGTTAATCTAAACAAAATCATGTAACAGGCAAAAATAGAACCACTTGGCAGGTTAAACTATATTCGGACCGGCGACCTTCTGCACCTCAAGAAGGCATAATGTTTAGAAACTGGAAACGGTTATTGTTACTTAAATGTAAGCCTCATCATAGTGTTTGTATTTTAGGATTTTTACCGTTGGAGGGTTTTCCATTACTTGATATATTAGCACAAATAAACATAGTGAACTCTTCTTAGCTTTCCAACGGGTACCTAAGAGGTTTAAACTGATAAGGTTCTGATAGCATCTGTTCGATTTTCTTGTTTATCGCTTCGAGTTGTTATCTATCTTTTTTAGGAGTTTGAATGTTTTAGATACCTCTTCTTCTATTTCTAAGCTATACAAATAATCACCTTAAACCATATTCTTTGGCAAAGTCTTTGACCTAACGAATTTTCCATTTTCTAAAGTGTTGTCTATCTCCTTGATAAACTCTGGTCTAAGTTGGGGCTCAAGCTCGCATTCTTCATAACGATTAATTAACAGATTTAGGCCTTGGCTTCTATCTTTAAGGCTATACTTAGCCTTCACTATGTTAATTAACCTGCTTTCCCGCTCACCTAAATCCACTATACTTTTCACCACACAATTACTCACACTTATGTCACATAACACCACATAATACAACACTATTAAGAATTCACACAGTTAAACAAATCCAATCAAATAAAATAATGAGGAAAGAATGAGAAGGAGAAGGAGAACGAAAATGAAAATTGGATCATGTGGTGGGCCGGACCGGATTCGGACCGGCGACCTTCTGCACGTCAAGCAGATGTCCTAACCAGGCTAGACGACCGGCCCACGTTTTTTGTTGTTCTTACATTTGTCGGTGTTCGGAATATTTATGGGTTTTGCGTTCTAGGTTCAGATTGGATTGCGAAAAACAACAAATTACAGTCAAATTATAGAAGTTTTATTTTTTTGGAAAGGTGCAAGCAATAATAGACCAAACAAAATCCAATAGCGCCACTATTTTAACAATAGTAGTCGCAATTTCTTGGTACTTATTAACTTCATATCACTTAACACACAGCAGATAAATGCAATAATATTAGTGAGTTAATTATTAATTAGAAGTCTACAGTTGTGAGTGACGAGTTACAGTCACATGTTTTTTTAAGTTTCTATATAGAGAACTGTTGTTGTCAAATTTTTGGTGGTTATATGGTAAGGCGTATTTTTGCAGTATTGTTTTTTCCAGTACTTTGTATCGTATGGATGATAGGGTGGGTAATGTATTCTCAAGGTCTTAAAAAACAAGCAGCCGAACCAAAAAACTTTAACAGACAACACCGCTCTTTGAGGCAAAGAAAATTATACAATAAAAGTAATTAACCTTGTATGCCTTTGAATCTGCCATGAGTGGCCCCGAGTTAACAGTACATTTACCTTCAGACATTCTTGAGTGTATTTATGCAGGAGCCAAACAACTATACCCACGCGAAAGTTTTCTACTGCTACGTGGAAAAAAGCGCAAAAACATACTCTACATCGAAGATTTAGTGCTTGCACCATTTGCTGTACACGGCGAAGGCTTTGCTAGCTTTAATCCTTATATGTTCTCAGGCGATTTCTCGCTAGTCGGTACTGTTCATTCACACCCTACAGGGGATAATTCACCTAGCGATGTAGATTTAAACTACTTTTTTGGCAGAATCCTGATGATAGTAGGTTACCCTTACGAAGGTGAATCCTGCGTAGCAGTTTATGATTCTAACGGAGACAAAATGCCTCTTAAAATAATTCCTGACCAAGAAGGTTAACATAAACCGCCATTTTGACGGTTAAAGTCCTTCATGGCTTTTTGATATTCTTCAATATAAGATAACGCGAATTTGTCAGCATTTTTTTCAGTTCCACGATGAACTCTATCAACCGATTTACATCGCAAATGATGGTAAAATTCGTGTAAAACAACAAACGGATTACCAAGCATATCGCTACTTAGAAGCCTAATTGTCTGATCTTGGGCACTATAAGTACCATAAACCCTACTTTTGTAGCCTTTTGGAAGACCAATTTTTAGCTGAGGTAAAGCAACCTGATAATTTTTTGCCAAAAGCTCCAATGCTTGCTCTGTTTGCTTATTTAGAATTAACAAAACAATAGTAGGCTTAAACCCAAAGGCAAAGCTTGGCGTAACGTCTGAATCACCATTCATAACAATATCTCTTGTAACCTACCATAAACCATTAACGAACACAAACTAAAAAGCTATTTCCCAAATACCAAACATAACATGTCAAGTGTAACACCATTTTTCTAACCCAACAATCACGCTATTAGAATATTAACAACAATTATCTATGATATAACATTAAGTTCATAGCGGGTGGGGGTGAAAGGTGCATGCCAGTAGTTATAATTGAAACTTGGTCAGGAAAAAGTGAAGACCAAAAAGCAACACTAATCAGAGGAATAACCAGAGTCTTCGAAGAAATAGGGGTCACAAAAGATCAAGTCCACATAATAATCCATGATGTCCCAAAATCTAACTGGGGAACATATGGCGAATTAGCTTCTCGATTACCCCCTTAATATTTAAACAAAGGCACAAAAGTTATTGTGCTTACCACACTTACCTTTTTACCATCTTAATAGAAAGATAAGCTGTTTCAAAGTTATATTAGAAAAATCAACAAAAAAAGTTCATAAACAGACTATAACGTGTAAACGTTTTAAT
The DNA here is from genome assembly GCA_964434745.1 of uncultured Candidatus Bathyarchaeia archaeon. GTDB lineage: Archaea > Thermoproteota > Bathyarchaeia > Bathyarchaeales > Bathycorpusculaceae > JADGNF01. The sequence goes on from CAYSWL010000019.1 coordinate 5,761, forward strand.
ATTGAGATGGATAGAGAATGTAACTAATTGGTGCTGGGAAATGCGCCGGGATAATGATCGACAGATAGTCGACATCCCGAAGGCAGAGTGGTTAACGCGCGGGCCTTGAGAGCCCGTGGACCTTGCGGTCCGCAGGGGTTCGAATCCCTTTCCCGGCGCCAAAATGTCAAAATCAGATTTTGATTTTAGTCTCTTTTATCGTTACAAAATTTTACAGCATAACTTTTGCAATTTTCGGCAACGCCTAAACGTGTACTGCCAGTTAAGTCAAGCTACTTGAGCATAGTTTTAGTTTTTACTCTTATGCGATGACGTAGTACTCGATCACAGCCACGTTAAAACGGCTTTCTCTTACTTTAGACATAAAATAGAAAGTAATTGGATTTACTTGATTCTTTTCTTAGTCCAATAGCGCTTGCTAAGATCAAAAGCGTTGCCAATACTATGATTTTGCTAGATTTTTCGCATTATTGTTTTTGGCTAAGAATCGCAATTTTAATTTGGCTTATTTGTTCGTTTTGTCGTAGATTGTCTATGAATTTTTTGATAACTGTTGCTTGGCCTTTTAGGATGATTACTTCTAAGCAAAAGCCCTCATGAACGTGTGCATGGAGAAATGTTGATACAATGCCACCGTATACATGTTGAGCTTCTATTAGTCTGCGTCGGTCAGCATTTTCTCGGTATATTAATGTGATTGTGGCTGCTATTTCGCCTTTGATTTCTTCAATTTTTAGATCTTCAATTAAGTATAACCTTAAGGATTGACGTATGATTTCAGATCGGCCTACAAAGCCTTTTTCTTTTATTTTTTGGTCAACTTGTTCAAGAAGTGAATCAGGTATAGATAAGCTAATAATTGTCAAATGATCACCCATACATCTTACTGCCAAATTATTAATATATTTTATTAAAAATCGTCTTCAAGCAATATCAAAATTATTAACATTATCAAAATATTTAATACGTGGAAAATTAAAGGGCACATATGAACGCAAAGCAAAAAATGCTAACTATCGGCACAATTCTTACCATCATAATTGTAATTGCAGGCTCTTCACTTCTAGTTACACCACCGCCAGCAGATGGTGTAAAGGTAGTTGCCACTTTTTATCCACTTGCATTTCTTAGTCAAGAAATTGGCGGAGAACATGTCCAAGTGACACAGCTGGTGCCAAGCAATACAGAAATACATTCTTGGGAACCAACCTTCTCACACATACAATCAACAGAAAATGCAGATATAATAGTGTATAATGGCGCAGGCGCAGACCATTGGATAGAAGATGAAATTTTACCTGCGCTTTCTACTACAAAAAACCGCATTGTAGTAGAAACAACACATGGACTAGATCTTATCTTAACTGATTCAGATGAACATGAAAATGAAGCTACTGAAGATCACGAGCATGGACTTTATGATGCCCATACATGGCTTAGCCCATATATGGCAAAGCTACAGGCTGAAAACATCTATAATGCGATTATCCAAAAAGATCCCGAACATCAAAGTTACTATTATCAGCGATGGTTTGACCTTAACAACAGACTTGAACAGTTAGATCAAGAATACTTAACACAATTAGTTGTGAAAACAAAAAATGAAATTTTTGTATCTCACGCCGCTTTTGGGTATTTAGCAAGCAGATACGATTTTGAGCAGCATGGAGTAATAGGATTATCTGCAGATGAACAACCAAGCATATCATCAATTACCAACATTGTAAACATGATGCGGGAACATGAAACATACACAATATATGTTGACCCAGTATATTCATCAGAGTACGCTAATACTCTTAAAAACGAGTTGCAATCAAAAACAGGCCACACAGTCACCATACTAGAATTGTATTTGATGTTAGGACCAAGAGAAGGCAAAGATCTTATTGAGCAAATGCAAACTAACTTAGCTAATTTAAAAATAGGCTTAGGTGCAACCTAAAAAACACCTATAAACAAGAGAATATGTCAAAATAGTAATGGAAACAGAAAATATGCCTCAAACTACACCAATTTTAGAAGTAAAAAACCTTGAAGTTGCCCGAACTAATGATGTAGTAATCCAAGACGCAAACTTTTCCATAGAAAAAGGCGACTACGTCGGCGTTGTTGGACCAAATGGCGGGGGTAAAACCACGCTAATACTTGCACTTCTAAACTTTCTACCACACACTAAAGGTACAATACGGTTCTTTGGGGCAGATATCGAAAAATTCAAGGCATGGGAAAAAGTAGCATACATATCTCAACAGGCAATAAATTTTGACAAACAATTCCCATTAACAGTACGAGAACTTGTATCATTAGGGTGCATCAAGAAAAACAACATCGGACGAATGTTTAAAGCTGAAGACTGGAAAGCTGTTGACGAAAGCATAGAATTTATGGGATTAAAAGAAGTGGAAAACAAACGGATTGGGCAACTATCCGGGGGACAAAAACAAAGAGTGTTTGTTGCCAAAGTCTTGGCAAGAAAACCAGAAATAATTTTCCTTGATGAGCCAACCGTAGGTGTTGATTCATCAACGCAAGAAAAGTTTTACAAAAAACTAAGCGACCTTAATACACACAATAAAACTACCATCTTAATGGTTACTCATGATTTAACATCGGTTTTCTGTCGCATGTCTAAAGTATTATGCATTAATAAAAAAGTTGAAGTTGCGCAAATAACTCCCGAGTTAGATCCAAGCTCACTATTGAAAAGAGCATATGGCGAACATTTCCACTTCGTATTTCATCAGCACGAATGCAAAGGAGCCTTTGAAAACGGTGTTTAACTTCTTAGACTTATTCGGCTACCAATTTGTACAGAACGCACTCATAGGCGGATGCATAGCTGCTGTAGCCTGCGCAGTAATAGGCTTATTTTTAATATTGAAAAAAGAAGCGATGATAGGTGATGGCTTATCTCATACAGCATTCGGAGGAATAGCACTAGGATTATTTTTAGGAATCAACCCCTTACTCACCGCCTTAGTTGTTTGCATATTAGCAGTCTTTGGCATCTCATATATGAGAAGAAAAGGAATAGCCCCATCCGATTCAGCAATTGCAGTAATGCTAGCAATAGGCTTCTCTACTGGTTTAATAGTAATCAGTCTTGCTAAAGGATTTAATGTTGAATTATTCAACTACCTATTTGGTTCAATATTATCAATAAGCATGATAGATTTATTATTAGTAGGCTTGTTAGGCTGTGCAACTTTGCTATTTGTAGGCATTTTCCGTAGAGAAATATTAGCTATGGTTTTCGATGAAGATGAATCTCGAGTAATGGGAATACCAACTAAAACACTCTCAATAGCTTTCGACATATTAGTAGCAATCACCATTGTACTTTCAATAAAAGTAATTGGCACAATTCTTGTAGTAGCACTTCTTGTCATCCCCGGGCTTTCAGCATTAAAACTCAACCTATCATTTAGAAAAACAATACTAGCAGCCATTGGCTTTAGCATCACAAGCACAGTACTAGGCATAATAATTTCTGCAATAATCCCCATAGCAACTGGAGGACTAATAGTATTCATATCAGTTGCACTCTTGGCCTTTGCATATGCATATAACAGACTCGGGTAACACAATACGACAAATCTAATGTATATTTGAAAAAATTAACCCACAACAACCTTAGAAAAAGTGCCTATGCAACAACACCTAAACTCATTTTTTTAAAAAAATCAAAATGTTATAAAAAAAGTTAATGACATTGTATTAAGGCATGCATTAGATCAGTCTTAGTTATTATGCCTCTTAACTTCTTAGGTTCAGCTGAATCCATTACTAACACGCGGCCAGTTTGGTATTCAGTCATTTTTTTAAGAGCATCTAAAGCAGTGTCGCCTGTATAGACAACAGCGTGTTTTTGTCCAAGTACTTGACTAACCAAAATTTTGTCACGTTCTTCTTTAATGTATTGCCATGCATCTTCAAAAGTTACTAGACCGATTACTTCGTTGTTTTCATTAACTACTGGATAACCGATGTGATGTTGTTTAGCCATCAAATTTACTAGCTCGCTAACTGTCATATCGTAAGGTACTGTTTTAACATTTTCAGTCATAACTTCCTCAACTTTAAAGTCTGCAAGCAACTCTGTTTCTGTTAACATTCTTACTGGAAGATAACCATAAGCTTCCTCTACTTTACTTGCCTGTTCAAGAGCAGATACTCGTTTTTGCATTGCTGCTCTAACAACCCGTTCATACACCTTAGGTTCATGTTCAATTACCCAAGTATTGATAACACCATTTTCTACAGCGTCATAGAAGAAGTCTTCACCTTTTTTCGTTCGGATTATTACTGTTGACCAACCGTCCATAGGCAATGCTCCACCAACTGAGATGTCTGCAAGTTCTGCGGTATAGTCCATACATGTACGGCAGCTTGACTGAATATGTTGGTCTACTTCTTCCATAGGAATCTTAATTATTCGGTCTTTAGTTTCAACAATAAAATTTGTTGATAAGCGCATTTGTTTAATTTCAGAAAGATTGATTTGATATTTTTCAGATATATATTGAAGTAGTGAGCTTTGAGAGAAGGTTCCAAAGCAGAATAGACCAAAGGTTATGCCTAGATTTTCGCTTATTTTATGGTGCCAAGCTTCCATTTTTCGTAATGCAAGCACGTGACATGGAGTTCCAACAAAAGCAATTTTTGTTCTACCGTAACCATAAACTGCACTACCATAGGCTTTTGCAACTGGTGAAGGGAAGAATTTGCTTCCGACTGCCGAAATTATATCATCAGGCACTAAAGCTACAGAAGCATGAGGCCTAGAAGGATTATCTGCTTCAGCTCTAGAAACAATTGCGCTATCGAAGATTTTCTTTTTAATTCCATATGCTAGAAGTGAAGTAACAACTGCACCGCCGTGACTTTGTTTTCTAAGTTCAGGATCTTCAGCTTGAGCTATAACAATTTTACGATAATATCCTAAGGCTTCATTTTTTGCAGGAGCGTTAGAGACACAACGCAATGATTTTAATAATAATGCCTCTGAATGAGGACATATTTCATAGCATATTGGGCATAAGTCCATATCTTTAGAGCAGTCATGTATACGATTTACTCTTCCAGACTCAACTTGTAATGCACCTGTTGGGCAAGCAGCTTCACATGCACCACAAAGTGTACAGAAACCTTTGCTTATCAGGTTTTTCCTTAAAATATTATAGGCGATGAGCGCCTCATTAGATTGTTGGACTCTCTCAGCCTCCAAGAATTAAACAGTGTATCAAGTTTAAATAGATAACCGTAAAAACGAAATTTTTACAGCTTAACTCTTAAATTCAGTTATTTAAATTCGAAAAAACCGCAAACAGAAAATGCAAAAAATGCATCAACCAAGAAAAAGAAAAAAGAAGCAGGCTCTAAAAAAGAAGCCTATGGTAGAAATTGGAATATATTTTGTAGTGGGTCGATGACTATTGATGGGAACAATCCAAGGATTATTAGCGCTCCAGCAAGGATTAGTATGGGTATGAGTAGTCGTTTTGGTTCATTGATGATTTTTTCGTCTTTTGGTTTTCTTGAATACATGTAGTTGATTAATCGGAATAGGTATGCAGTTTGAAGGACACTTGCGATAACACCGATTACGGCTAGCCATGCAAAGTTGGATTCGATTGCTGCAGTGAAGACTAAGTATTTGCCCATAAATCCACCCAGTGGTGGAACACCGGCAAAGGATAAGGCTGCAATAACTAATGCTATACTAACAATAGGCATCTTTCGGCCTAAGCCTGAGAAGTCTTCGAATGTTCTCATGCCATAATGGTTGATTATGCCTACTGCCATGAATGCAAGGGCAGTGGTTATTCCGCCGATTAAGAAGAAGTACAAGTTGCCTTGAAGTCCAAGTGGGGTAAAGCTAGTAATTGCAACTAAGTTATAGCCAACGTCGGCAACGCAAATATATGCTATTAATAGTTTAACGTTCTTTTGTATCAACGCAAATAGGTTGCCTACAATCATTGTAAATGCTGCTAGTACTGCAAGTAGTATTCGCCAGTCAAGTGCACCTGTTGGCACCATAATGAAAATGAGCACACGTATTAGGACATAGTAACTGCCTTGGTCGATTAATGCAGAAAGGAATGAGGCAGTTGATGCTGGGGCTGCATTGTATGCATCAGGTAACCAGAAGTGGAAAGGCACTATAGCTGCTTCTATTGCGTATCCGGTAATTATGAATAAAAACGCGATGATAAGCAGTTGGTTATTTGCAAGTGTAATTAATGCGTCTTTTACGGCTATAAAGTTCAAAGTTCCAGTGATGCCATAGACTAATGAGAGACCAAAGACTATGAATGCAGATGCAATTACGATCATTACTATGTATTTTAGCGTGGCGTTAAGTGAGCGTCGATTTTGTCTATAGAGCATTAGAAAAGTAGAGCCTGCGGCTGCTGCTTCCCAGAATATGAAAAGCGTTAATAAATCGCCTGAAAATACTGCACCAATTAAAGCGGCTGTAAGCATAATCATAATTGCATAGTATCTTTCTGAAGGCCGCTCTGCAGGGTTAATGTACAAAACGCTATAAAGCATTACTACCGCGCTTAATGCGACAAAAATTATCGCCATAAAAATAGAAATCCCGTCTATAAGCAGAGCACTTGATAGTGCTTCAAACGGGGAGCCTGAAAGGCTTATGGTTACGAAGTGGTCTGAAGCGGGTAGTGCATAGTATTTTAACGCTAGGTTTGCTACAGCGCCAAAGGTGAAAATAAACACAGTAGCAAACCAAAGCAAAGTCAAAGCTGTCTTATGTGTACTTTTACGGATAGCTTTGAGGGTCGGGATAGTCAGCAATGCAAAGACAATTAAGCTGACTACTGGTAAAGTGACATCTAAGAGTTCAATCATAGTTCAATTCATCCAAATTGTACCGAGTTTATCAAGTCCACGAAGAATCCTGGATAGATTCCAATGAGGATTACTAGTACGACTAAGATTACCATGGCAATCTTCATGAATAGTGAGACATCGACAATCTTGTGTTCGCCTTCAGCACCGTTTGAAGCAGATCCATTTCCGTTTTTAGGTTGTCCTAAGAATACTTTTGAGATGTAGCGAAGCGAGTATGCGAGCGAGAATACTACTGCAACAAGCATGAAAATTGTCGGTATCAAATAGAAAGAGTCGACTGCGATGACGTTGAAAGCACCTACGAATATGAAGAATTCACTAATAAAGCAAGCAAATGGAGGTGCACCTGCAATGCTCAAAGCAGCAACTATTGAGCTAACAGATGTGAAAGGCATCTTAGCAGCAAGCCCACCCATCTTTGTAATGTCTCTTTCATGAAGTTGATGCATAATGCCTCCTGCAGTGAGGAATAAGAGCCCCTTGCTAACGGCATGACTTAGTATGTGAAGCACTGTGCCCATTATGGCAACTGTGACAACTATTCCGCCTGCTGCAGGTTGACTTGGAAAGAGAGAAAGACCGAATAACACATATCCCATATGTGAAATGCTCGAATAGGCAATTATGCGTTTTATGTCGGTTTCAACAAGGGCAATAAGCGATCCGAAGAATGCGGAAAGTACACCGAAAATAGATAGCACATGAAGGAAATCAACAGCAAATTGCGTACCCATTAATGCTGGAAACACCATTCCTAGTGAGAGACGCAGTATTGCATATGCACCTGCACTGATAATTACACCGCTAAGAAGGGCTGACATTGTTGCAGGAGCTTCAGAATGTGCATCAGGTAACCACATGTGAACTGGCACAACTGCCATCTTAACTGCAAACCCGGCAGTGAAGGCAATTAGTATCCAACGTACAAGCTCAGGTGCAGCATCCATTAACGCTGTTTGAGCAGCCATCATATCTGTTGCGCCTGTAATCATGTAGATTGCACCGATACCAAGAAGTACAAAGACTGCGCCAGCATGTGTAAAGACAAAGAGTTTGAAAGCTGCTTTATAGGAGTCTCGATAGCCCCATCCGCCGACTATGAAGTATGCTGGAACAAGCATTAGTTCCCAGCAGAAATAGAAGAGCAACAGGTTTGAAGTAATAAATACACCGACTAAACCTACACTAAGCATTGAGAGCAATGCATAGTATACGGGCAGGTTTTTCTTGCCATGCATATAGTTAATTGAAAATAGTGCAGCTACAGCGATAAGTGCTAAACTGACCATTGCAATTGAAGCACTAATACCGTCGGCAAATAGCGTAAACTCTGTGTTAAGTGCAGGTATCCACTCGTACCGTTCAGTATGCCTATTAAGCGGACTATTAAGTATGTCTGGAATTGTCGATGCGACAAGGCCAATGCAAATTAAGGCTATAATCGCAACGACTAATGCGGCAACTTTGTCTGATTTTTTGCCGGTTAAATATGCAATTGGTATACCCAAAATGGGTAAAATGAATACTAGCAACAGGGCGACCATATTCTACACTCCCATAGTTAGCACTATTACGATTAATATCAATATAAAGCCAATCAAGGCGGCTGATATATAATGCTGTAATGCCGATGTGGGTAACTTGTTCATTTTTGAAGCGCCACGTAATGTGCGGTAAGCAATTAAGTTTAGCAGTTGGTCAGCTAAAGTGTCAAAGTATTTATGAACAGTCATTGCGGTGCTTATGGTAAAGCCGGCAACCATCAGTGGGAAGCGACTAAAACCTGAGTTTTCAACTCTATGAATCCCACTTGAAAAGCTAAGAATTCCGCGTGGGAGTGCTTTTTCGTATACATCATCAAAGAAGTAGCCGTGCTTAAATATTATAGTTAAAGGATTAGAGCTGCTTCGGAATTTTGCCATGATTGCTGAGTTCTTAAAGTAAGTTATGTAGATTAGAAGTCCAGCTGGAATTAGTAAAGCGAAGAATATTGGAGTTTCTAAGCTGGTGAATGCACCGATTATACTTAGTGAGTGTTCAATTCCAAGGAATGAGCCTAATGCTGGGCCAATAAAGCCCCAGACAATACACATAACTGCAAGTATGATAGCAGGTGCTAGCATAACTTTCGGAGCTTCGTGAAGATGAAGATTCTTTAGGTACTCAGATTTTTCACCTAGGAAGGTAAGTTTGAAGAATCTTAGGCTGTAAGCAAATGTTATCGCTGTTGTAGCAAAGATTAGTATGGTCTGCAATAGGGTTCCGCTTTCCATTATGCTTTCAATTACCAAGCCTTTGCTAAAGAAAGCGGCAAATGGAGGCAATCCACTTGTAGTGAGTATCATAATTAAGGCTAACCCAAATGTTATCGGCATCGCTTTGCGCAATCCACCCATCAGGCGCATATCGCGTGTACCGATGGCGTGAATAATTCCACCGGCAAGTAAGAAGCCTAAACCTTCGAAGAAGGCGTGGCTAACCATGTGGAATAGACTTCCTGACCAGCCTATAGAAGCAGCTGAGTGAACTGTTCCTAGTGCGGCCATCATGAAGCCAAGTTGGCTGACAGTTGAGTATGCAAGAACTCCTTTGATATCTGAAGTGTATAGGGCCATTGTTGCGCCTATGAATGCTGTTATTACGCCTACCCAAGCTACTGTTGGAAGCCATAATGGAAGTGTTGCAACTAGTGGACCAGCGATGAATATGAAGCGGGCAACTAGGAAGATACCTGCTTTAACCATTGTGGCAGCATGAAGTAAGGCGCTAACTGAGGTTGGAGCTTCCATTGCACTATATAGCCAAGTCTGCAAAGGTAACTGTGCTGATTTAGAAATTGCACCGCCTAGAATTAAGAAGGCGATAGCTGTTAAAGTGGCAGGTTGGATTGTGCCTATGCGAGCCATTGTTTCACTGAAACTAAATGTGCCTAATTCTGCGAAGAGCAGTCCTATGGCAGCTAAGAGCATAACATCACCGACACGGGTCATAAGGAAAACTTTGACACCTGAGCGTATGGATTCAGGACGGTGGTACCAGAAACTGATAAGTGAGTAGCTGCAAAGGCCTACCATTTCCCAGAAAATGAACATTTGTAGGAAGTTGTCGGAAACTACAAGCCCAATCATAGAGCCTATGAAAAGCAGGAAGAAGAAGTAGTAACGAGTTAAACCGTTCTCGCCTTTCATGTAACCTTGTGAGTAGATAGCGATTATGAGACCGAAAAATCCTACTAGACAGGCAAATAGGACACTTAAGGGGTCAATAAATACGCCGATATTTATCGGCATTGAACCTGCTATGGAAGGGATCCATGAAGCAAAAGTATCGAATGCTCCATTGCCTGGAACATTTGGAATTAGGCTAAATGCAAGAAACGCAGTAATTGAAGCAATTGCTAGTACGAAGTAGTTTCTTGCTTTTTCACTAAAGCGTGCGATTAAAGGAACAAAAAGGCTTGAGATAAGTGGAAGAAGCCAAACAAGCCAAGGAGAATAGTCAAACAATTCCATTATTGGTCATCCTCAATTTCTTTTGGTTCGTTGTTTTTGAGTTTTATTAGTTTGCTAATATCGCTTGTGCCGTATCTTTTTGAGGCAATAACAAGTAATGCTAAGATAACGGAGCTAACTGCTGTATCAGTTGAGAAGGCTAGAATCATCATTACTTGTCCTATATCTTTACTTAACGTAGATGATAGCATAATGAAGTTTAGCGTTGCAGCAGTAGCAACAAGCTCAATTGAGATGAAAATTTTGAGCAGTTGGCGTTTTGTAAGCAAGCCATAAATGCCTACTGCCAACATAGCCATGGATAATATCACAAAGTCCATTAGGGTTCACCTTTTGGGGTTATAGTTTTTTTCTTTCGTTCATATAACACAATAGCTATTCCTACAGCTAAAGTTAGAATTACTAAGCCTTGTAAAACTACATCTAGTGCCCTTAAATCCCATAGGGCAGCTGTGAAGCCTGTATCTGCAACGACAGTGTTAGGTGAAGAAATTGACAAGAATATTGCTGGTAAAGATAGAACAACGCCTATAGCTACAGCGATAAGGGGTGTGGTTAACTTGGGTTTACTAGATGATCTTTCGCTAAGAGTTTCGCCTTCTAAGAATAAGATTGCAACAGTGCCTACTCCTACGGCAAACTGGAATATTGCTGCAAATATGGCGCCGTCGATTGCAAATAGTAGTGAAGTTAGCAGGAAAGTAGCTGCTAACGCGGCAACAGAGTAAACAGCTTCATCAAGCAAAATGGCTAAACATGCAGAGATTAACAGGCCTACGCCGACAATTTCAAGTATCATTATTCAGCACCTGCGCATTTTTGTGGAGTTGTGTTAGGTGAATCTGGTTTTAGGATTAAAGATGACTTGTCAGTTGTTGCTAGCTCGAAGATTTTTGAAGTTTTTATGGCGTTTCTTGGGCAACTTTCAGCGCATTGGTAGCAGAATATGCAGCTGTCTAAGAAGAACATTGGACGTTTTTTACCGCCAACTTCAATCATTTGGATAGATTTTGCAGGACAGTCTCTGGAACATAAGCCACAACCAATGCAAATGTCAGTGTCGAAGATTTGTTTACCTTTGAAATCATCAGCAGGTTCGCATTTCACAAATGGATACTTTCCAGTTGCAGACTTTTTGAAGATATGACTTAACGTTTCTTTGAATATAGGAGAGAGTATTTTCTTTGCCATCTTTATTACACCACATGATATACCCAGATTGCTAGGCTAATTGTCACTAGAAGGGAAAGCAAGCTTAGAGGTAATAGTATTCTCCAGTTTGCTCTTAATACTTGATCAATGCGTAATCTAGCGAATTGTACCGTTATGTATTCGGATATTACGATTATTACCAGTACTTTGAGTACGAACCATAATGTGCCCCATAATTCAGGGAGTATACCAAAAGGTACGGGTCCGCTTGCACCGCCTAAGAATAGTACAGTGATTAGTGCTGCTCCAAATACGACTTGTACGTCTCGTGCAAGATGTAGGAAAGCTAATCTTGCACCACTATATTCAGTTTCATGTCCGGCTACAACTTCGCTCTCTGCGTGAGGAACATCAAACGGATCTTTTTCCAGTTCAGCTTGCATTGCAATTATAAATAATATGAACGCCCAGGGGGCTAAGATTATGAAAGGAAGCCAAGCACTTTGAGCTGAAACTATTGTAGCAATTGTTAATGAGCCGGCTAGGAAGGCTGGTGCGATAGCTAGCAGTAGTAAAGGAATATCATAGCCTAGGAATTGTGTTAATACTCTTGCAGCACCTATTGAGCTATATGGGTTAGCTGAAGCCCATCCGGCTAGGAAGAGTAAAAAGTTTGCTACAGAAATTAAGGCCATTACAAAGATCAAGTCGCCTTCGAAGCTTACATTAGGAATTACACTTGCGCCGTCAATAGGTAAGAATGATAGAGCAAATACAATCATGGTGAAGGCTAAAATTGGTGCTAATCTGAAAACTGTTTTTCTTGAATCGGTAGGAGTAATTTCTTCTTTAGTTAATAGTTTTATGAAGTCTGCTAAAGGTTGTAAGATGCCGTTTGGGCCGGTAAATTTAGGGCCCATACGGTTTTGCATGCGTGCTTCTATTTTTCGTTCAATCCAATCGCAGAAGAGCGTAAAGAAGAATATGAAAGTGAATCCTGGGAATATTAGCACTCGAAATAGTAATTCAAATATGTCAATCATCTTTTTTGCCTACCTATCAGTGCAGGAGAAGCAGGGATCTAAGCTTACAAAGTTAGGAGGTACGTCAGCTAAGCTTTCTCCGATTGCTGTTGTTAAGAATGCGGGTATGTTTGCAAATGTGGGAGTACGTACTTTAACGCGATCAGGGGAAACTGTACCGTTGCTTTTTACGTAATAGAAGAGTTCGCCTCTGGGGGCTTCTACACGGTTTACTGCTTCGCCGGCAGGGACAACTCTTGGCACTTTAACTCGGTAAGGTCCTGAGGGCAAATTATCTAGGGCGTACTCGATTATTTTGATGCTTTCTTCAACTTCGTCTAGACGAACATTCATTCTTGCCCATGTATCACAGGCAGTGTTAGTAATTACTTTGAAAGGTATTTCTCCGTATGCTTCGTAAGGATCATCTTTGCGGACATCGATGTTAACATTTGAGCCTCTTGCTACTGGCCCAACAACACCAAGCTTTAAAGCGTCTTCACGTTTAAGCACGCCAACGTTTTTCATGCGTGCTCTTATTGTAGGTTCATCTCTGTATAGATCAGTATAGAAGGGCATTTTCTTTCGGAGATCATTAAGTACTGTTTTAATTTTTGGAATATCAGTTTCTTTGATGTCGCGTCGAACTCCGCCTATTGCTATTGAGGATGAGACAACGCGGTTGCCAGTGAGTATTTCAGTTATATCCATTATTGGTTCTCGGTCACGCCAGAAGTATTGGAATAAAGTTTCATAACCGATTTCTAAGCCTGCGTGGCCTAAAGTTAGAAGGTGACTATGAAGTCTGTTGACTTCAAGTATTATTGTTCGAATATACTTGCCTCTTGAAGGTACTTCAGTTTTTAGAATTTTTTCTACTGCTTCAACGAAAGCTGTTGCGTGGCAACTATTGCAAATACCGCAGATTCTTTCAACTAAGTATACATCCTGCAGATAGGAGCGTGATTCAGAGGCTTTTTCTATACCTCTGTGAACATATCCGATTCTAGGTTCAACAGCTTTTACTGTTTCACCTTCGACTAGCACTGCAAACTTTTCTGGCTCCAATAATGCAGGGTGCTGTGGACCTATAATGATTTTTACAAGGTTGCCCTCGTCAGATTTAACTTCTGGAGAAGGAGGATTAAGTTTAACTTCACTTGCGTTGACATCTTTTCTAAGCGGATAAACGTCTTCAGGCCAGTTTTCAGGTAGAACAAAGTGTCCTGAACGGGGATTTCCTTCGAATTCCACACCTAAAAGATCTGACGCTTCTAGTTCATGAAATGCAGCGCTGGGTGTAATATCGTTTATAGTTTGAAGTTTAGGGTTTTCTTTTGGAACATCTACCTTTACAGTAAGCAGAGCATTAGAGGTACGTATATGATAGAAAACTCCTATTGTTGCGCCTAAATCAATACCTGTAATTGATACAACTGCTGTTTTTTCATCTGCATTAACTAGTGTTTTTACTACAGCTCTGTGAGTGTTTGGGTCTGCTTTAATTGATGCAGTTCCAAGTTGACCAGGCATTATTTCAACAGATTTTCCTGTGAATTTATCTTCTAAAACTTGTAAAATATCTATCTCATTGTTTGGCATCTGACTTCGCCTCTTCTACTTTTTGAGCATCTGATGCTATTACTTCTGCTTTTGTAGCAGTAGATTCCTCTTTTTGAACTGGGGTAGGAGCGGGGGGCGCTTGAAGTGCGTTAAGAAGTTTTACTACACCATCAATGATCGCTTCAGGTCGGGGGGGACAACCAGGAATGTAAGCGTTGACAGGGAGAATTTTATCTACGCCAGATAGAACTCCATAGGCGCCTTGGAATACTCCGCCTCCGCAAGCACAGGCGCCGATTGCGACAACAAATTTTGGCTGTGGCATTTGTTCATAGATTCGTTTTAGTCTTTCAGCACATTGGTGAGTAACAGCGCCTGTAACTAGTAGAACATCAGCTTGTCTAGGAGCTGGTTCGAGTTTAATACCGAAACGTTCAACATCATATTTAGGTGTAAGCAATGCAACGATTTCAATGTCGCAGCCATTGCATGCACCAGAATTAAAATGAATAACCCAAGGGGACTTTACCCGGGCCCATGTCGTTATTTTTTTCATTAATCCTTACCTCCATCGAACAACAACAAGCTTGATGCAAGTATAATGAATATGTAGATGAGAACCATTGGAACGTTTATTCCTTGTTCCAAAAAAGATCCGAAAGCTAAGAGTAAAACTGAGCTATCTAAAATTACGAAATATATTAGATATTTGTAAAGCGATACGTTAATACGTGGTTTAGAATAGGTAACATTCTCCCCACATGCATAAACTGATCGCCCAGCGTCAGTTTGAACTGGTTTTGGAGCGGCTCTGCGACCTAAAGCATAGATCGTTAATGTAACACATAGTATTAGGACAAATGCAATCACTGACTCTATAATCACCAATATTTGCCTCCACAGACATTATTTAACTGAACAAGTATTCTATGATTTAAGCCCAGAGTAATCACTTGTTTATAATGAGCACACTTAGCATGAACACATATAAACATATTGCACAAGTTCACCGATAGAAATGCAATAATGCTGATAACCTCATCTAAGCATTCAGACAAAAACACACTGTTTGAATCAGCCACACTTGGCCGCTTTAAAGATACAAACGTTGCTTTGCTCATGAGGGTCCGAGCTTATTTGCCATAATGAATCGTAACACCAATTTAAATCTTAGCCATCGATAACAGCGTAATATATGATATTTTATACAAAAAAATAAATCTACTATGCTACAAGCCTTGTATAAAGATTCATAATTTTACTCTGATTCAGTATCTAATCCACACCACCTGCGCTCTAGGTACAGGATTAAACTGAAAAGGCCTCTACTTAAGATTATGAGAATAAGTGTTTCTAGTTCTTCAAATGTTTGGGTAGTGGCGGTTTTGATGATTTCGGCTCCGATAAATAACTCTAAACTTAGAGTTAGATAACCAGCCAATGGAGCAGCCACACCTGCAGGTTTTAACGGACTTTGCAGTTTTGCTTTTATGAATCGAATTATTGTAAGCATTACGCCGAAAATTATTACCACCCCACCGAGCAAGTAGATTACAATAACAGCTATTGAAAGCAAAGTGGCAACAATCTCATAAAATAAACCGCCAGGAACGCCAAATGCAGGTGGCAAGAACAGGTTTCCAAAACTACTGTCAACTATCCGCATTATTGCACCTAAAAAGGCAAATAACGCAATCGCAACAAGCATTACAATGGTTAATTTACTATACCTGCTAGTCTCCATATAGTAACCGCCAAGAGCATACAATTTAGCAATAATTACTAATTCACACGGTTACTTAATATTAGTTATTACTTTTATTAGGGCAGATGACAAAATTAGGACTTCAACTGACAAAATAAATAGACAAATTGTTGTTCGCATAATTGAAGAAAACACTGGACACAACTTTGATTAATTTTCTTTCTTTACACATAAGAAGGAAAAGTGATTTTGAACAAAAAGAAAGGGAGAATTATTGTTGATTATGTGCGTCTTCTAAGTATTAGAGCAGCAATTGCAACTACTACAATCACCACTATTGCGACGGCTATTATGTAGATGTCAGTTAAAGGCATCTCTCCTGGTGGACCGCCAGGTGTTGGAGACCCAGTGCTGGTTGGGGATGGAGATTCTGCTGTACCTTCCCCTATACCCATGTATGCTTGACTCATTGTTGGAGCGAAGGCTGCTGTTCCGTCAAATGACGCAACAATTCTGTATGTACCGGTACCTGGGGGAGACCAGAAGTATCCAAAGCTGCCGGCAGAATCAGTGGTTACAGTTGCTATATCGGTCATACTGCCGTCATCGTTTAAGTACGATAATCTAATTGGGACACCAGTAGTATCAAGTGGCATTGGTTGTTGCATGTATAAGTATTCCATCCAATCGCTCATGCTTTCATCTGAGACTACTGGCACATAACTATATTCACCAGTTTCCACTTTTTGTCTAGCTGCAGGAGACTGATCGCTAAGTACTCCAGTAATCATTGCGCCAGAACCTGATTGTGCTGAACTTGATCCAGCGAAAACTATTTGACTTGGACTTTTGCCAAAGCAATAAATTTGGTTATCATACCCGTTATGTCCTATAAGATATCCGTCGACTACAATGTTTTGGTGACTTGTGAACCAGCCAGATATGTTCCATACAGGTTCGCCAGTATATGCGTTAACAGCATGTAGCATTTGTCCTCTGAATAGAGGTTGGCTAGGTGAGTGTTCGCTGTTAGAAGCAATTATTACGCCATCTGCAATTAGTATACCACTATAGAAAGGTCGAACACCATACGGTGTATCTAAACCTGAACTTCCGCCAAAGTATTCCCAGATTTTTTCACCAGTGGTAAGGTTGTATGCGTGGATCTTGCCATCATAAGATGCTAGATAATGCATTCCGTATGCGTTCCAGCCAGCTGAAGGGAACATGCTCCATGCATCTTCAGTTGGTTCTGTAACCCATAATTGCTCACCTGTTTGAGCATCATATCCATAAGTGACTAGCTGATCTCTAACTCTGTATGTGTAAATTCCATCTTCAACATTACTATAGTCTAAAAGTATCCATATTGGCAATGGTGTTTGTTGTCGTTCGGCACGATTTTGCACCCATAATTGCTCACCTGTTTGAGCATCATAAGCAACTTCTACAACATATGCAAATGTCTCGGCAGTAGCAGGCACTAAAGCAGCAGCAATTAAAATATTTTCATCATATGTTTTGGTTGCTGTTCTAAATGACTGCACCCCATCCACATCAGGAACTGTTACGTTCCATTCAATCCCGTTCTTCCAGTCAACCAAGGGGAATCGTTCAGGACGCCATTGAAAAGCATCTGAACCTGTGGGTCCAGCTGGAGGAATACATTTGCTAGAGTTCCAAAGCGATAGTCTGTTTCCAACTCCATCAAGATAGTAAAGCAATAGATCACCGTTTGGTGATAGCACTGCCATACCACCAGAGGTTGCATTAGCGACCTGTACAAGTAAGTCCCCAGTGAAGGCATCAGACATGTTCCATGTGGTACCCACCAAGCCCCATAGATACGATTGAGCACCGTGCTGGTTGAATGATTCATAGTTATAGATTTGCCCTAGGGTCAATACTTGATCTGTTTTTCGCCATAATTCTTCCCCAGTATAAACATCTACCACAACATAGCCAGGTTTAGCTCCTGAAGGATAAATGTTATAGTAAAGTCGTCCGTTGATAACTAATGGCGGAGTGAATTTTGCCTCATAAGACATTCCAGTATAGTAACCGGCAAACATTGTACTTCCATCGATTGCACCAGCACCACCTACAATACCACCATCATCAATTGGTCTTTGCCACATAATATGTGATGTAGCAGGTGCTCGCGTATAGGGATTAAATGCAGAACCAACATCGAAAAAGCGGCCATTATAATCGTATCCATTCATTAGCCAATTACTGCCTATAAGCGCCCATTGGTGGTTCTCGCCATAGATCGGTCGGGTCCAGTAGCCCTCTGGCAAAGGAGTCTCTGGAGTTGCTTCCACTGGGTCTTGTTGAACGGTAATGCTAGCTATGTTGCTATCTGATGGTAAAAAATTATCCCCGATATATTCACGTCCTTGGTTGCTATTGGGACGAAGGTTATTGCCTGCCAATGTTTGGCCAGGGTAATGTGCTTGGAATTGATATGTGCCAGGTTCTTCTGGAACAAAGGTAGTTACTGAACTGCCTACAGCATCAGAGTCAAATGGGCCTTTTGTTTCAGTAGAACCATCAGGTTTTGTTATAGTGACAGTTATGTCTTCCCAGCGATCTCCAAATTCACCTTCGGCAGTTGGTGGAGGGATACTGAGCCAGACAATTATGTAAGCGGTTTGGGCTACTCCAACGGGGTTTGGTGCAACACTTAGAAAAAGATATGTATTGACATCTTTAGCTGAAGCAGATGGAGCAGAAATTAAAAATATTGAAGCAGCAAGCAAAAGTACTATTGACACTGTTAGCACATTTCTAAAAGTCTTAGGTCTACTTAAAGCTAAATTGACGAGCATTTAAGATTCTCCTATTTGTTCAATTTTGCGTTTGAAAAATTAAGAACACTAAGTAATAATCCAAACAACAAATTTAAGCGTTTCCAACCATCAATATAAACCAAAAGTTGTTTTACAGAAACAACCAGACAAGGTTAAAACATAACACAGATTACAATAAAGCAAAATTCGCTACAATCAATAGAAACAGACCTATGATATCAAAGAAAAGATAGAAATTAAGAGTTTAAATAGTAGAATATTACAAGCGGTTCTTAAGAAGAAAGCATTAATTTATCAATGTGTTTTTGCACAATTTTAATAAGATCAGCACGTAAATTCTCACCAGAAGTCCAAGAAGGCCATTCTTTGTATTGATCCAGTAAAGTAGCCATCTCTTCATCATCTATTACTTCTCGAAGCCAAGTTTGGAAGTCATCTCGTGTAAAATGGAAAAATATTGATTCTACAGGGATTATGCGAAGCTTTTTTACGAATTCGCCTAGGCTATTTGCTGTTATGCCCGAATAATTACCATGGGAAATATAGAAGTGAAAGCCTAATTCGTAAGGGACACTTCGCAGAATATGGCACGATGCTTTTTTACCAGACAGATTTTTTTCTTGTGATGAATTTTCCATAGTAACACACAAAAAACAGTGGCACAACAGGATAAAGAAATTAATAACAATATGCTGGTTCTCGCTGCAGTTACAACTAGAACCAAAATTTAAAGCCAAAAACTACCGTTCATAATCACAAATTTCATAAAAATATAAAGGTAGCTACTTTACGTTGTTGATATTTAATGCAAAAATAGCCATGCTAAATAAAAGAAATTTATGGTATAGGCATACAAATCAGAACAGCCAGACAAATAAAGTGCTTGAAAACTCCATAGATTATCAGGCTAAAAGCTTTTGACCTCCAGATGCATTATAAAAACAAGGGAATAAGGCTTGAAATCTGAAGAAATCAAAAACAACGCTAAAGTTGCTGCAAAAGCTGCCATAGAGGTCAGTGAAAACAGAAAAGAATCATATAAAGCACTACAGGGGACAAGGCAGCAAGCATTAGCTAGCCAAAAACTCTGTAAAAGTGGAAATCAATCATTTCTAATAAAAGCAGGTGTTACGCTTCTTGTATTTCCAGAACCATTCGTTAGTGATGTTGTTGGAACTTCTCTAATAGCAGCAGGTGCTATACAGCAAGGTATCAAACGTCAAGCAATATATTTAGATGATTTACCAAAAGCATTTAAGAATATAATGAGAGACATGAAAGCTACAAAGGATCTAATTTAAATTTTTCATAATTTCTTAAAGCAGTTAATTCAACTCAACTGCATAATTTTGTTCGAATTCTTATATGCATTAACAAATTGAAAACCACTACATCTTTAGAGGCTCTATAAATTTCAATTCGTTGATTTATTGAAGAAAAAATTTCTAAACAATACTATTTTCAGAATCAAATCAACCAAATACAAGTACTAGTTAATAATAATCAATATGATAGAGCTATGCAACACAAAATCAGGTAGTTGGTAATTTTAAAACCAACTAATCATCTGAAGTTATGTGTCCCAAAAAGCGCCTACACCAAATGAAAAGCAGAATTTTAGAAAAATCATGTAAAAATAAATTATCTTTACAAATACGATCATACAAGCAGACAAGCATTACCGATAGTCAAAGAAAAAATAATTAGACAACCTAATAGACAACTTAAAAGTATTAGAAAAACAAAAAACCACCCAACAATACAAACTCACAAACCTAAACCAAGATGACCCTAAATAGTCAGGGGAGGAATAAAATCAACAGCGCTTAAATTGCTTCTAATAAATTATTTTTAATAGCAGCCCTTGTTTATTATGAAAAATTATCTATTAATTTTCTGTTGTTACGCCTAGGAATACTAAAATAAATTAACTACATTTAGATTTATGTGGTTGTGAGTGTTTTTTGTCAATTCAAAAACAAGAAAATGGGTTTTGGATAGTTAATTGCCCAATTTGCGGATGGAAAAAGTCGTTTCACACTCAGATTGGAGCTAAACGCAAATTATCAAACCATATTAATGTTCAACACCAAGAAGGTCGGAAGAAAAAAATAAAGGGGCCACCTTCAAGAGCCGTTAAAGATATGCCGCCTCAGTTGCCTCAAGCTATTAAGGAAGCAAAATAGCAGA
>CAYSWL010000020.1:0-25539 GCA_964434745.1 uncultured Candidatus Bathyarchaeia archaeon
ATAGTTCCATTAGAACTTATAATCAGTTGATTATTTACATTTGTATCTTCTGAACTATCAACTATTCTTACTTGAATTGGGTTCCAAAGATGAACAAGTGCTGAGTAATTGAAAGAAATTGTTGCATTTCCAGTAAGACTATTTAATCGATTATCGTAATAATTGAGTACTTTAGCATCTACAACCTGTGCCCATACATAATCTGAATAGTCATTTAGATCACCATTCCAACCAAAACCATTCCCAGTAAAGCGGTCTATGCCAAAAATAGTAGGGTAGTCAAGGTTTTCTGCAACCGAAAGAGCCTGTTCTTCGTTATAACCATTGGTAGCTCGAGTTATTGATTTAGAAATAGTATATGAATTGTTAGTGTCATTTAAACTCGCTAATATAACAGATGTAACTATAATTGAGAGAACAACTAATAATCCGATTACAATCATTGTTTTGTTAGACAATGCTTGTACCTTTATCAGGTAAACAGAGTTACAGCTTATAGTTTTTGTCCAAGATTGCTAAGCCATAAAGGCAAATAGAACATATAAAAAAGGAAGTTTTTTTGATAAGTAAATTGTTGATGGTTTATTGGAAAACCCATGGATGTACTCGACGCACTACTTCAGATATTGTATGGGGTGAGATAATACCTTCTTCGCAGATTATGCCGTGTATTAGGTCTCTTGGGGTAACGTCAAATGCTGGGTTACGAATATTTAATTGCACAGGTGCATCTTTCCAGATTTCGGTAGGACTTCGTTCTTCAATTTTTTCGTATTCACCATAGAGCGTGGCAGGGGAGAATTTAAGAACTTCAGAAAGGACATAGAAAGGCTTGCGTGATTCATGTGCAGATAATGCTATCGAGCCTGTTCCAATTTTGTTAACAACATTACCTTCGCTTGTAATGGCATCAGCGCCTACAACTACAAGGTCAATATCGTGCATGAAAGTGCGAGCTGATGAATCAACAATGAAAGTGGTTTTTATTCCCAGTTCAAGCATTTCACGCGCAGTAATCCTACCTTGAAAAGCGGGACGAGTTTCGGTACAGATAACTTCGAATGTTTTTCCTTGCGCTTTAGCTTTTGCAAGCATATTGGTAACTGTGGAAGAATGACAATGAGTAAATACAACTGTACCATCGCGAATTCGATTAGCACCTATTTCAGCTATTCGCTCTTTGGATTGAGCAAGACTTTTTTGGAAATTCTGTGAGCTTAACTTAACGCGGTGAGCAAGTTCAATTACGCCACGTTCATCACTATCCTCAACTCTAGTAATTATCCATCGTATTGCATTTCTCATGAGAGGCTCAGTTTCACGTGATTTAAAAAATAGCTCTTGAGCTTCTAAAAGTTCGGTTATGAAATCGCGTCTGCTCTTTGCTTGTGTCTGGGTAGCTAAAGTTTCGTAGGCTTTTATGGCTGCAATTGCTACGTTTCGGGCGCCTTGAACTTCTAGTTTACGAATTTTTTCAGCAGTATCAAAGATTATTTCGTTCACACTGGTTCACCTATAAGGTGGCTGTTAATGAGTCTTATTTGGATGGCGAAACATATAAGGCAATTGAAACAACCCAACATAGCTGAGAAGACATGACAGCGGACACTGAAAATGGATATTGGGATATGAACAGTTTCCTTAAGCAGTTTGTCGGTCCCTGGTATGAGTCTTTGCAAAACCCACAGAAAGCTCAAGAACAGTTATTAGTTGACTTGCTTAAAAAATATGCATCCACAGATTACGGTACAGACCATAATGCAGGAAAAATTTTCACAATAACTGACTATCAGAAGAATTTTCCAATAACAAACTATCAAGGGTATGAGCCTTACTTTGTTAAAGTAAAAGAAGGGAATTATCGGGCGCTTTTGTCTGAGGCACCTGAATGTTGGGTTATGACACGAGGATCAACAGGGAAATCTAAAGTATTACCAGCAACTCAATCGCATCTAGATCAGATTTACCAGTGTGGCGCTCGGGCAATAATACATTATGCAAAACGAAAAGAAAACTATCAAGTGCTTATGGGTAAAATTTTAAACCTTCACTTCCCAAGCAGTGTCCATACAATGACTGTAGGCGGAAAAGAAACTACTTACGGTTACAGTTCAGGTACCTATGCACGCTTGAACCCAATGCTTCAAAGCGTTAGTCTAATACCCCGACAAGAGGAAATTGACGCGTTAGGTCCAAGTATAGGTAGAGCCGCATGGGAAAAACGCTTTGAGCTAGCCTATCAAAGAGCATTAGATGAAAATATCACTGCTACTATGGGCGTCACGCCAGTTATTTTGGCGTTTGCCAAATATATTGAGCGAAAGCATGGAAAAAAGCCTAAAGATATATGGAATTTCCAAGCATTATTCTGCACTAGTGTACGCAAAATTCAATTTAAATATGGCCCGATTTTGCAAAAACATTTTGGCAAGGCCCCTATTGTAGAGATGTATACTGCTACAGAAGGTGCTTTTGCGCAGCAATACGACGATTTACCATACATTACACCTAACTATGATAGCTACTTTTTCGAGGTAGATACAGGTAAGCAAGTAAAGATGTTACATGAACTTAAGCGAGGCGAATGGGGCAAGTTAATTATTTCATCATGTATGCTCCCGCGCTATGACATAGGCGATATGGTAGAATCAGCGGGAAAAAACTATTTTCGTATTTTTGGCCGTCGTAATACAATGACTTTACTTGAACATAGATTATATAGACTGTTTCTTGGATGGTTACTTTAAGTTGGAAGTGGAGATCTTTTACGAGCTTGAGTAGCTATATAGATTGCGCCAACTATCACTATAATGCCAATTATCAGTAAAAAGAAAGCCCAGCCTTGTCGTACATCAAAATTGAAATTGATACTTAGTATAGAGAAAACACCTATCGTAATAAGTATTAGTCCACCGATAAGCCAACCTACGAATCCATAGCTGCCTTTTTCTTGTTTTTCAGGTTCATTCTTCTCGTTCTTTTCGTTCTTTTCATCTTTTTCTTGCTTTTCAGCTTTTTCACCCTTTTGTCTGTACTGAGGTGAATATGGTGGTGTTGTTGCTCTTGCGCCAGAATCTACTTTTAAGGAAGCACCGCAACGAGGACAGAAAGTCATAGTATCGTCAACTTGATTACCACATTTAGGACAGTAGGGCATTTAATTCACCTATACCGATAATTCATTATTAAATAACAGAGTATTTAAAACATGCACTTGCATGTGTACCACAAAAAGTTATATTCACACATAGGATAAGATAATTGAAGAAGGCAGAAAAGTTGTTTGATAGCCACCATAAGTCACATAAACACCCGACCAATGAAGGATTAATTACCGCTGTTGCATTTGGAGGCTTTCTCATTACTGTTGGGATAATTTTTGTCTTTAATCCTAGTCTGCCGCAGTGGATAACTGACTTTTTCAATAACATAACTATTAGACCATACCCACCAGGGAGCAGTACATCAAACTTCTTCTTGCCTGCACCCGCAAACCCATCAGCGCATATTGATCTTTATTCAGCACTTATACAATTTAACATAGGTATTGGTATATTACAAATCATAATTTTAGCGCTTAGAATAATATTCCATTCAAAAACGGATAAGATATCTGAAACTATAGGCAACTTAATTTTTTGGTTTGGCGCTGCTATATTGGTAAGCACATTTTTACAGACTGGAACTTTAGAAGGCTGGTTCACATACTGGGGAGCTTTGATAGTGCTTGTAGGCGTCACATTAATAGCTAGAGCCATAGTTCACTTCGCAAAAAGATAAAACCTGAATCATGATTTTGACTAATAAACAAATATAGATAGATAAAAAGAAGTAATTTAAAAAAAAAGAAGGTTAGATGTAGGGCAAGCTATTGAGTCTTGAATTTCCACCATAGTTTGAAAACCTGTCGACCCATGTTATAACTGTCTTTAAAGAGGTTAACTTTTGTTTTCCGGCCGCTTTTCCAGATTACAGGTATTTCTTTAATTTTGTATCCTTTACGTATTGCACGAACAAAAATTTCTGTATCCCAAAACCAGTGATGAGCATCCACTTCATTTATTAGCTGAAGGGCGGGTTCGCGTCTAAAAGATTTAAAGCCACATTGATGATCACGAAGCTTAGAACCTAACATCCGGCGTACAAGCCAGTTGTAGGTTTTACTACTTATGCTCCTACGTAAGGTACGTTCAACTTTGCTTTCAGGAAGCATTCTTGAACCAGTAGCGAAATCATAACCTTCAACAGTAACGGCTTCAACTAGTGATTTAAGATGCTTTATGTCAGTGGCTAAATCTAAATCCATGTAAACAAGAACTTCACCATTGCTTTGCTTGAAAGCATTATTAAGCGCTTTTCCGCGACCAAGACGTTCATCTCTATGAATGTGCTTAATATTAGGGTTTTTGCGTGTAAGTGCTTCTGCAAGTTCAGCTGTTCCATCGGTGCTGCCGTCTTCAGCAATAATAATTTCGTAAGAGGCAGTAAACAATTCAAGTTCAACTATGGTTTTTTCTACAGCATCGCTAAGGTAGTTTACTTCATTATATGCAGGGAAAATTATTGAAACCTGCTTTTTTTCTTGTTTGTTAGTTTTAGCCATTAGAAGTACCAGCTTGGGAACAATTTCAGTTTATTGATCCATTCAACAGTTGCGGGAACGCCAGAGGTAACATTATAAAATATTGCGAATACAACTACCACTACAACAAAAAAGACTAAAGTTGCTATTTTGCACCATTTAGAATGCCAATAACGGTTTATGACATACCCTGCAGCTAAGCATAGAAAGGGTACAGCTATGTAGAAGTGATAGATAAAAGTGAGTCGTGAGATGAACACATAGGGAAGCCAGGAAAATAGGAAAATTGTGCTGATAAATATTGCTGCCACTTCTTTGCCTCTAAGAGCCCGATATATTGTGAAGAATATGCAAACAAAACCAGTCCACCAAACAGCAGGGTTACCGAAAACGGCTATTGTTGATTTCATTGCATTAGGCAGGTTATTAACGGCAAGCCACAAAGGAACATAGCCTTGATTACTCACTAACAAAGGCCAGCTCCACCAAGCAGAGGTAAAGTCATGCTCAGCAACTAACAAAGCATGATAATTGTACATGGCAAATTGTAAGTCTATTACTCCTCTACCGTCACCCCAATATATCGGGCGACCAGTCATCAAATCAGGGATATAAATTGCAAAGTATATGCCAACAGCGATAACTATGAAGCCAAGAAGCATCATAAATGGATGATCAAAAAAAGCTGCATATTTTTGTAGTATACTTTCTTTGAGTTTTGAAACATCTTTGACACGTAAAACTACTAGAAGTGCTAGCATGCCTATAGCAGGGTACATAGCTATCCATTTCGTACTAAAGCTTAAAATGAAAAACATTATCGCTAGAAATAGTGGTAGAATAGGAGTTGCCCAGCCTTTCTTAAAGACATTCATAAAGTATACTAAAAAGCATAATTGGGATAATAGCAAAAAGAAAACCACATAGGTGTCCACAGTACCCATACGACCCATTGTAAAGTGCATAAAATCAAAAGTTAGCAGAAATGATGGAGCAAAAGCACCAATCCAAGTGCCAAATAGGCGTTTACCAATAAGGTAAATTACTGGAATCATTAATGCTGCAAATAATACTCCAGCAATGCGCCACCCAAATGGATTAAGGCCAAATACTGTGATACCTGCTGCTTGGATTAGTTTTCCAAGAGGTGGATGAGTCCACTCATAAGGAGATTGTAAATGCAGATATTGCTCAGCAGTCTTTACAAAGTAAATTTCGTCAAAGTAAGTTTGCGACATGTAAGTAATTGGCAAATGAACAATATCTTGTTCATCAATTAAATTATGCACGTTAGAAAGTGTTGAGTCAGAATTTTCAATTGAACTTACAAATACTTGTTGGTAATTAGTGTCAATTACTACTATTTCGGCTATTTCTCCGGAAGAATATGCATAGGTGAAATCGAAGTTTATGTAACGAGTTACTCGGTTAATACTTATTTCATGATATTTGTAGTAATCTATTCCCCAATCGTTGTTACTGTAAGGTTTAGCTACATTGTAAGAGATCGTTTGCCAATTATCGTTTATCCAAACTGAAGTGGTTACATTGAAATGGCCATTTTTAAGTAATATATAGACTGAGGATATGCTAGTGTCTACTCCAAGATCAATATAGAAGCTGTGTCCATCAGAAACATATGCAGTAGTCTGAGGGATTTGGGTTGCACCAAGACTCCAAGTAGCCATGGAAAGGAAGACAATTGAAAGAACTAAGATCGTGACTATGTCGCGTTTATCTATCATCATTTTGTGTAACAGTTGCATTTTGTGTAACCTCTTCTTTAGCATTTTCTGAAGACGCAACCGGAGCCCAACTAAGCCAACGTTTGCCTCTCAGTTCACCAATCATTAATATTAACATGTATACGAACGCCAATAAATTAATCAAGCTTACGATTAGAACTACAGGATCACCAGAGAGATTTGGCCCGTATGAATATCCTGCTTCTGCATAAAGATTAAGCCAATAAAGAACATATGCTTGATTTATCAGGCAGGTTGCAGTGAGAATAAAGTATAACGGACGGATTTTTTTCAGATAGGGAAATCCTAAGGCAAGCATAGCTATAGCAGGAAAGAGATAGCGCTCATGAATACGGGTTGGGAGCATAAAGAACCCGAAGAAAAGTGCAAAAGCTGCAAAAATTATGATAAATTCAGATTTATAACCAAAGCGTTTGTGTACAAAATATAATACTAACAAAGCAAATGCTGCAAATAGTATCCACCCTATAATATAAGGAGATGTAAATAGCCAAGTCTGGACGTCATTTACCCACATACCACCAAATGCCCAGAAGTTAAACGCGTTAATAGAAGTTGCTTGGTAATTGTTGTATGCCCCGAAGTAGATGTTACTAAGAAATGTAATAGGATTGCTCCAGTCTAAAGGAAGGATCACGGCAAAAATGGTGCCAACAGCAGCAAGAAATGAGACTATTAGACCTTTCCAGTTCCATTTGTATGCTTTAAAAACTAAAAAGACAACAAGAGGCGCTAAAGCTATGCTTTGTGGTTTGGTTAAAACACCAATCATGAAAACTATTATTGCCAATTGGGGCTTTGATTCAAAAAATAGGTATAGTGAGAGAACTAAGAAAAATGTGTATATAGCGTCAAACTGGCCCCATATAGCAGCGTTAAAAATTACTGCAGGGTTAAAAGCATAAAGTGCTGTTGAAATAAGGGCTATATTAAAACTGAACTTCTTTCTCACTAAGGCAAATATTAGGAAAGCTGTTGCCATATCAAAAAGGTTTGGAGGCAATTTTATTATAGAGGTAATAATTTCAGCACCTAAAAATGGAGAAAGCGCTTTACTTAGTGAACCAAACGCCCAGAATATGTAGACGTTAAAAGGAGGATAATCGATCCAGCCCAATTCACTATATACTACGTTGTAAAATAGTCGTGGACCATGCTCTGCGGCTGTGTTAAACCAGTATGTGAAAACGCCGGTGTCATTTTTGTATCCTGACATAGGAAAGAAGAGTAACCTAATAATGAAAGCGAAAAGAAGCAGGCCCATAACGATTATGAATTCGCGTTTTCCAAAGGAGAACGTCACGTAAGTATACCCTTCTTGTTAAGCTTGAAATCATTACAGTTATACATAAAAGAGTTTTCGGAAATTTCCCTGCAATATTGGTACTTGGAAAGTTGAACAGTCAATTCTCTTAAACACCTGCCTAAAAAGCCCACATGTGAAGAGCAAAAAGTACTGTGAAAAGGCATAGCAACGCTATGAAAACTGTTGAGATTAACAAAGTAACTATTTTGCGTTTGGATATTAATGCTAATATAAAGAATATTGGAAAGGCAGCCATGATGTAGCGGGGTACACTAATCCAAAAAGAGGTAGACATAGCAAGCATCCAACTTAGTAATAGGTACGAATTCAATGAGGGCCGTAAACGAAGCAAAAATCCGCTAATAACCATTATTAATCCAAAAAATCCAAACGCTATAGGAGCAGTTCCCAGAGTAAAACCATCAGGGAAAGGTTTATGAGAAAAATAAATGGCTTGGTTTAAGCCCTCTAACGGATCTAGGTAGTTGTACCAGTGTACGCGTTCAATTACCATAAAAGTGAAAGGGCTACCAGTGACTTGGTTATTTATGTTTAGATAAATTAGAAACCCAACTATAGGAAGCAGTATCCAGAGAATTTTAAGATCAACATGCCAAGGTTTCCATCCTCTTTGATGAAGATATTCAACTATTAAGGCTGGTAGAAGTAGAAGTCCTGCAAGCCGAGTTAGTGTTGCAAAAAATGCAAGTACACCAGCTAGTTGCCATTTTCCTATACGGGCATAATACAAGCAAGCAATTGTTAGTGCAAAGAAAAGCCCTTCTGTGTATGGTGCTGAAAGAAAATATGCTGTGGGAAAAATACTCATAAAAAGAACTGCTTTTACTGCTATTCCGTCTCCGAACTCTAGCTTTGCAAGTTTATACAGATATAAAAATGCGAACATACTGCTAACATTGGCAACAATTAATGCAGACAAGTTAATGGTGTTAAAGTCTATAGTTGCCAGCCGGATTAATATGGGATAAAGTGGGAAGAACACTATGAAATTAGCAGGATCACCTTCATTGACATACCAATAACGTGCAATGTCAAGATAGTGCGGAGCGTCCCAACGGTTAAACTGTGTGCTAAGAATTGTTAGCGGTTCTAAGTCACCTTGGTTGATGTATGTTGTAGCATATCCGATTCCTAAAACTATTATTTTTGCTATTACTACTATAAGCAGAGCTAAAACTATGGAATGAGGAATTTTTGGAATTAGCTTTCTAAAGTTCGCCATTGGTCGGTTCCTTATAGTTGATTAATATTGATTACTTTATTGCTGATATAAGGTTTGCAGTTATACTTAGATGAAAAATATGGGTTGCACGGCATCTTGGTCGGTTGAACATGTAATAAGAGTAGTTGCTGTAGTTGAATTCCATATAAGAGATAGATATCTGCCGTTTGCAGCCCACTGATTAGATCCTTGTTCATTTGCACCTGCAAGGTTTATCATATGTGTGAATGCTTGGGTAAATTCGGATGCGTCTTGCACACTATCCCATGTGATATTCCAAGTAAACAGAAAGTCATCATCTCGTTCATAGTAAGTGTAGTTGTCTCCACCCCAACCAGCCGATGCATCTAACGCTTCTTGTGCTACCTGCTGAGAATTGCCGTTTTTTATCCAGTTGCCTAACATAACTTGGATAAAATATTCACCGAAACTATCAGAATAATATCCACGAGGATTCTGGATTTTTACCCAACTACTATCAGCCAGTACGGGAGCTTCTGTAGGTAGTGCAGTTTCATTAGCGTAGTACTTATCGAGATGTAAGATTTGCTCTGTTGTGCTAGGTGTATATGCAGATTCATAACACATGTTTAAACCTGCCCATCCGCCGTTGTCAATAAGTGAAGTTACGAAGACTTTTCCATATGTATAGGGAAACCAATTAAGTTTGGAAATTGTTTCAGGTGTGCTTGGGTGAATATTGTTAAATAAAGGAATATCTACAAGAAATGCTAGCATACCATCGTTGTAAAGGTTATTAGGTGAGGCATAGGTAGAATATTGAGTTTTGAAGTATTCACCCATATATGATGCGTCACCTTCAACTAATGCTGTATGGGCTTTGTCGGTATCAAAATCTGTGGGGTTTACGAGATCAGGCTGCCATATGTGGGTTAGTTCATGTATCAAGGTAGCTTCAGCGTTGGGCATATTCCAAGGGTTAAAGTTTTCGTATATGACATATATTTCATTGTAAAGAGTTGCCGCGGTCCAACTTGCAGTCCATTCGACAGCAGCTTCATATAGACTTTCGTCTTCTGACATCATAAATATGCTTTTGTAAAAGTGTTCTTGCCTTTTGATAGTATCTAAGTTTGCATCAGCATAGCCTTTACCCCATCTTTCTTTAGCTTGCTCTTGTGTATAGACAATAAGCTCAATGTCAGAAGGCAATGTAACGTTTCGGATTCTTTCAAAACGTAGTTTTGCGTCTTCGAAAATTTTTCGTGTTTGTGCCTCATAAGCAGCCACATCTGGATTCTTAATAACATAAATGGTTATAGAAGCGCCAAGTATGGTTGTTATAATAAGCAAGGTGGCGATAACGGTAATTTTTCGTTTAGTATCCAACGTTGTGCACCTAGCAAGTTGTATTGAATCTTAAACCTGCAGGCAAAAAATAAAGATTATCCTAAAACTTTTCTAATAACCTAACTCAACCGATCAACCAAAAAGTGTACAACTCTGAGTTTTGCACAGAATAGGTACACAATCGGCTTATATACAATTTTTGAGCATGACTGTTTGCTAGGCGAATTTAATGGCGGACATTGAAGGACTTAATCTTTTACCTGAAAAATCAGAGAAATTAAAGGAGCTTTGTGCTTGCTTCATATCAGAAAAAATTCCATTTTATTATTCAAAAAACAATTGGAATAGAAATAGCCGATATCGATACTATATAATAGCTGCTCATTATGATAAACCATATAATTTTCCTGTTTTCCGTAACCCACCAGTCTTAAAAGCCCAAGAACAAATCATAATTTACGATGAAGATACACGTGAAAGAATAGATGTACCATCCAAAGCGCAGGTCATGGTTAGGATTAAAGGACCACGAGAGGGATCAGCAATACAAGCTTTCGTCCGTGAAGGACATTTAGAAGTATCAGACATCCGCAAAGTGCAAATATCTAGCCCTGTACCAGAATACACAATTATAACATTCATCTGCTATTTAGACCCTGACCAAATACGGAATTGTATATCTAAAGAAACAATGTCCAAATAAGGCTCTAATGCAAAAGCAACATTTAATGGATAAAACATTATCACCGCTATCAGGTGCATAAATATGGTAGGAATATAAAATTGGTTAGCTGCTTAACCAAGAATAAATATCAATTAACCCAAAATTGACAAATTCATAAGTGTTTATTCTTAGACTTTTCAAGCAGGTTAAAGATTTCATTAATGTCTGGATCAGTTAATGTATCGTCTACACTATCCCAAAATACTTGTAATTTATTACCGTCATATCCTTGCTTTTCGTACTCAAACGCCTGCAACACCATTTCGAGTTTATCAATTTGTTTAACCAACCTAGCTTCAGGGGTTTTTTGATGTAGATACTCAGTAGCCAACTGTACATATTCATCACGTATAGCTTCAGGTAGAACTTTGAAAACATCATTTATTGCCTGTTGTTGATTTTGTTTAGCTTGAACTTCACCTATACGTTGCTTATCAAAAGCATCATAATCGCCTATAAGTGCCTCATGCACATCATGTAACAATGCCATGCGAAAAAGCTTTCCAGTATCCATACCTTTCAAATCTCCAAGAATCATAGCTAAAACTGCGCAACCAAAGCTATGATCAGCCACCGACTCGGGTTTTATTACACCAACTTGGCTAATCCAACCTTTCCGAACTACACACTTCAATTTAGCAATATTTTCAGCAAAATCAATAAGCTCATGATGCATACAAACACCTTTAAAACAAATAACTCCCAGAAAATTTAAACTTAGGTAATTAACAAGCAAAACTTATCCGTAAAACAAAGAAAAAGACACCTTTAGGATATAACAAATATAATAGAGTACTTAAAAGAGGGGTAGCAAGAATACCTTTCTACTTGTTGAGGATAAAATGTGTTAATTTTTTAAAAAATAAAAGTGAGAAATTAGTTTTAACACTTTGGCGTTAAAATTTTTATTATATGCAGATGCCGTATTATTTGAATAAAACAAAACTTTTTGGATGTAACCTTAAGCTGGTATGATATCAATACTTGCTTTGTTTAACTTTTGTAGAGAAAAACAGATACAAAGCAAACCATACAAAATAATCAGTAACATAACTTTCGTAAGCATACTATGGACCTGCGAGTTTGACAAAAGCAAGACTCAAGAAATGGCAAAAACCAGCCACTTTGAATGATAAAAGTTAGATAAAATAGCAGTACAAAAACCATAATTCAAAAAGCAATGAAAAATGGAACTTTTACATGGTTATTGGTGCAGCAGGCAGGATTTGAACCTGCGAACCCCTGCGGGAAAGGATTTCCCATCTTAGGGCCTTGCCGGCCAAATATTGATCTTGAGTCCTTAGTGGAACGCAAAGTTGTGCGTTCTTTCACCTTTGACCTGGCTTGGTGACTGCTGCACACAGTTAAGACTACAGTGTTTTGGTTTTCTATCTTATTAATCATTTCCTATGCAAGAGACTTCTTTTTTATTTACTTTTTACATATGGAAGAAAAATGATTAGTTGAGAATTGGATAATGTAAAAACGGCCTGTCAATAGCCGCTATTTGCGTTAATGAGATGCCGATGGCATTATTAAATGCAGATTATGAAGTGTCATAATGTAGTAAGAAAAAATTAGAAAAATGGTAATAAGGGGTACTATTGAATTATTTTTTCTAGTTCATGTGTGAAGTGTTCGAATCTTTTAATGCCTAAGTTCCAGAAGTTAGGGTCTGTAACGTTTAAATCTACAAGTTTACCAATTTCTACGGGAGATATGCTGCTGCCTGCTGATAATGCTGCTTTTAGTTTGGGTACGAACGTTTTACCTTCCTGTAGATATCGCTCGTAGAGTGCGTATACGAACATCTGAGCATATACATAAGGGTAATTATAGAAGCGGTAGTTTGCCATATAATAGTGTGGCTTCATGGTCCATTCAGCTTCCATTTCTGGGAACCAAGTAACAGCGTCACCGTAGATACGGTTTCTCGCTTGCATCCAGTGATTACATACGGTTTTATAGTCAAGAAATTCTTCTTGTTTTATGCTATTATAAAGTGACTGCTCAAACCAGACTCTTGAGGTGACTTGGAATGTGGTCATACCAGCTTCATCAAGTACAAGACTTAGAACGACTTTACGTTCTTCGTCAGATTTTGCCTCTTCAAGCATTAAATCAGACAATAATAGTTCGCCGAAAATTGATGCTGTTTCGGCCACAATAGAGGGCATACTCATGTTTAGTAATGTCTGATTGCGTGACGCGTAATAATCATGAGTAGCGTGACCTAGTTCATGAGCTAATGTGAATACATCGCTTAAATTACCGTTGAAGTTGTCAAGGATGAATGCAGATTTGCCTTTGTACCAGCTAGCGCAAAATGCGCCGTTACGTTTGCCAAATCTTGGGGGTACGTCTATGCGTCGGGCTTCAAATGATTCCTTAACAGCATCTGCGTATTGTTCATCAAATCGGCTATATGCACGTGTAATTAGATCTTGGGCTTCTTGGAATGTGAATTTCATTTCTGGCGAATTTGGTAAAGGTGCAATTATGTCGTGATTACCTAAAACAGGCAGTCCCATAAGTTTTGCTTTGATTTTAAGGTAATGGCGATATGAACCTGTATGATTCTCTATTGTACGCAGTAAGTTATCTATAATGAGTTGTTCAGTGTCGTTACTAATTAGACTAGACTCCATAGGTGAAGAATACTTGCGGCGCTCAGATATAGAGACCCAATCGTTACAGATGTTTCGTATAGCCGAAGCAAAAATTTCTCCATCTTTACCAAGTGTGCCGTATATAACTCGGTTGGCGGATTCGCGAGTTGCGCGATCAGGATGCGGTAGCAAACCATTGGCTTCTCCATAACTAAGTGTTTTCTTTTCACCTTGCACAATGACTTCAAACATCCGAGTGTTAAGCCATTTACTTTGAAGTTCTTCCCAAGCATTCACTCCAAATTGGTCTTTTTCAATAATAAGTTGCTCTTCAACTTCGCTAAGTATATGTTCTACACGGCGATGAACGCGCTCTAGCATATGCTTATAGTTAGATAAAACAGGATGGTTAATTATATCAGGTTTATTTTTAACTAATGCACTTAGTTCAAGAGAGAAAAAAGCCAATTGCTTTCCTAATCGGGCATCTAACTTGTTAACTTTATCATAAAGAGCTTGAGTTTCAGGTAATGCCATGTTAGCCGAGAAAGATAAGCTAGCATATAAAGACAAATCACCTGTCTTTTCGTGGTACTCTTCATATTCTTGTAGACACTTTAGAAGTTCAGTTGGTGTAAGGCTTAAAATTTTTCCTCGGTACTTTTTCTCAAATTCTTCAGTTAGAATAGATGCATCGCGGATAGCTTGCTCTACTGAAGGATCAGTTATACTGGGAAACATCACTGTCAAATCCCAAGTGATTTCCTCTTGCGACACCATATAATTCACCCTCATAGGTAAGTTATCCGAGTTTATTTTGCATTATGCTTTCATTTAGCAAGTAGGCAGATTTAACAACAAAATATAATATCTACAAAAAGGTATTTGATTAACACTGCTTAGACCTAAATGGAGGAGATGGATTTAAAATGGTTATGCCTTTAGATTTTGTTAGTGACTTGATTAACTTCATCGTTAATGGAACCATAGTCGGCTTGCCTACAATCGCGGTTATGGCTATTCCCTTTATAGTTGGCTTAATAGCTGGATATCTTGTCAAGAAACTGCTTAAAATCGCTATTATATTAGGCGTCTTAGTATTCATATTATCATACTTTGGTATATGGGGTTTAAGCATCGATAGGTTAACAGATTGGGCAACTACCTATGGGGCCTTAGCTGTCCAAGGAGCAATACTTATGATAGGTATATTGCCACTAGGCATCGGTTTCATTGTTGGCCTCATTTTGGGCTTCATCTTTGGATGAAGCAAACGATTTTTTTTATACTATCATTATCGTCTTGTTGGATTAGGAAAATTTAGACATTGATCACGACATCTAATTGCATATAGTAAAGTAGCAGCAAAACCTACAACCATTACTGATTCGACTCCTACAACGATCCATAAAAGCTGGTTCTGAGCTGCAGTCTGTTCTCGAATAAATATGTCGCTAGCGTTACCGGTTTGAGGACTATCGGCTTGCCAGTTAGGTCGAATTCCTGATCCTTCCGTTATAGTTGTACCTAGTTGGTTATAAAATGCTACCACAGGAAAGGCTAATGCAACTGCCAAAAAAACAAAAGAAACAATGAGCCATTTCTGATATTTTTCCATAAAAACCCCATCTAAGACTTTCTTCTGGGTAAATATAAACGTTGATAGAATGATAAAAAAATATGAAAAAGTTAGAGAGGTTTAAAGCAGTAGCGAGACCACTGGGGCCATGCTTGCTCTGTGGCGCAGGTTTGAAAATCGATAGTTAGACGCATACCAATTTTTAGCTGAGACTCAGAAATGTTAGATATCATACCTGGCAATTTTAAGCCGTTCTCAAATTCAACTATTCCTATTGTGTAAGGAGCTAAATTTTGGAACTGCGCTGGTGCTATATGTATAGTAGTGTAGGTAAGAAGGTTACCTTTACCGCTAATCTCTAACCATTCGAAATCTTGGCCATAACAGTTGTCACATATAGGTCTTGGGGGTAGGTGAAGTTTACCGCATTTTTGGCATTTACCTGCCATAAGCTTGCTTTGAGAGAGAAATTTATAGAATTGTTCTATAGTGAAAGGCTCTTGGTTACTCATTTTCATGCGCTCCTGTAAATGTGTACTGTAGCTGATGCTCCTGATCCGCCTACATTATGTGAAAGGCCTACTTTGGCGTCTTTAACTTGTCGTTTATCTGCTTGCCCTGTTAACTGTAGATAAATTTCGTATGCCTGTGCAGTACCGGTAGCACCTACTGGGTGACCTTTGGCTTTCAATCCACCGCTTACGTTAACAGGAATTTTTCCACCTAGTCGGGTTTCACCGCTATCAATTAATTGTCCACTTTTACCTATCGGGCAAAAGCCTAGATCTTCGTAGGACATAAGTTCAACAAATGTGAAGCAGTCATGAACTTCAGCAATGTTGATATCCTGGGGTGTAACATTTGCCATTTCGTATGCGGTTTTTGCCGCTAATTTTGCTGATAATAGGCTAGTCAAGCTTTTACGTTCGTATAGACCAATAGAGTCACTAGCTTGCCCAGTACCTATTATGTGAACTGGGGTGTCTGTGAACTTGTTTGCTAATTCAGGTTTGGTTAATATTAAGCAGCTTGCGCCATCTGTAATAAGTGAACAGTCATACATTTTTAAAGGCCATGCCACCATTTTAGATGATAAGGCATTTTCCAGTGTAATTTCTTTTTGCATATGAGCTTTTGGGTTAAGGCTAGCGTGATAGTGATTTTTTACAGCTACTTTCGCCATCTGCTCTTGGGTTGTACCATAAGCGTTCATGTGGGCTGTAGCCATAAGCGCAAATAATCCTGGAAAGGTTATACCGTGAAATTGTTCAAATGGGTAATCAGAAGCCATTGCAAGATACTCAGTAACTTCAGCTGTAGTTCTGTGAGTCATTTTTTCTACACCACCCACTAGCACAACATCAGCTAGGCCAGATAGTACGGCAAATACACCTGAGCGTAGTGCAACACCGCCTGAAGCACATGCAGCCTCGGTACGTGTTGACGGAATTCCTAGAAGGCCTGCCCAGTCTGCCGTAGCGGAGCCTGTATGACCTTGATGCTCATAAGCTTCACCCATATGACCAATGTACATAGCTTTAATGTCACGTTTAGCATCAAGCTTAGGACACCTATCTAATGCCTCTTTGAGTGCATAACTGAAAAGTTCTCTTGTATAGAGGCCTTCGTTTTTACCGAATTTTGACATGCCCGCACTTACTATTGAAACCAATGGTTTTCCATTCAAACTTGCAGTTCCCTCATTCACCAATTGATAGACTAAGCAACGTTTAAGGAATATGGAAAACGCCATGGCAGCCTTTAAACATTTACTTAAGTTGGAAATCACATTTGCACTAATGCCGACTTGATTATTATTAATAGAAAGACTACATAATAATAATAGCAGGTAGGTAATTGGTCAATATTTAAGTGATATTAGAAAAGCTTAACAGTGCAAGCTGTTTTATCTCCTGTCGAGGCGCATTATTAGATGTACTTCAAAGATATCCGCGGTTTTAGCTTATATAAAATTATTTGCGGAGTAGGTTCGCTGCTAGCCGCAGTAGGGTCGTTGTCGTTATTTTCCGGTTCAGTAGGCATTGTGGGCATAATAGGATTTATTCTTATTTTAATTTCGATAAGGGGTTTTTCTGAAGAGTATAATTCGTATGCTATGTATCGTACTGCGCTATTAGGGTTCTTTTGCGGAGTGATAGGCACAATAATTGCAGTTATTGTGTTTGCTGCTTTAGATTTTTTTGCAGTAATTTTTTTTGCACACCCGGTAGTGAGCGTGGTTGGCATTTTAGGAACGTTAGTTGCTTGGGTAGTAATGTTTCTGTTCTTGCTAGCTTCAGGCGT
Source organism: uncultured Candidatus Bathyarchaeia archaeon (assembly GCA_964434745.1). GTDB lineage: Archaea > Thermoproteota > Bathyarchaeia > Bathyarchaeales > Bathycorpusculaceae > JADGNF01. The sequence continues at coordinate 17,425 of CAYSWL010000020.1, forward strand.
ATTATTTAAGTTTACATTTAGCATGCTTGCAAGTGCATCTAGGCAAAATCTACTTAGGGTAGGTTCTACTTTGCTTCTTATAGGAGCTGCTACAACAATAATTGTTGTAGGTTTTGTTTTGCTTTTTGCCGCCTGGTTTATTCTTGCGGTAGGATTCTTTACAATGAAATCTCCCACTATGTATATCCCACCGTATTCTCAAGCACCATATAGGCAGGTTATTCATTGCTTTCATTGTGGTGCACCTAATCGTTTCGATGCAGAATATTGTGTTAGATGTGGGCGGAAAATGGTTCTATAATTCCTTGTAGCTTATCACTTTTTAATAGCTATTAATTATCTATTTGCGGAAAGACTACCAATGTTTCAAGTAAAGAAAATGAATCCTGAAGATTACCCGTTCGCTGTTTTGCTTGCTAATTCTATGGATTGGAATATGACAATAGATGATTTTATGTTCAATGCTCAGTTGGAACCTGATGGATGTTTAATGCTATTTAAAGACAAAGAGCCTATTGGTATTGCAACTTGCATTAGCTATGGTAAAGTTGGCTGGTTTGGTAATCTTATAGTCAAAGAAGCATATCGTAGACAAGGTGCAGGAGCTCAATTGGTAAATCATGCAGTCAGTTACCTTAAAGGCAAAGGCGCATTAACAGTAGGATTATATGCATATCCATACTTGTCTGATTTTTACAGTGAACTGGGCTTCAAAGCTGATGTGGACTTTATAGTCTTAAAAGCACCTTTAATCTATGAGCTAGTTAAACCGGAAGGAACAATAAAACCGATAGAGAAAAAACAAATATCGATTGTTATGAATTTTGATTACCAACACTTTGGGGGTTTACGTTCAAAGGTATTAGAACTCATTTTCAGTAACCCGACTAATCTATGTTTTACTGCCGTTAAATATGACCAAGTCGTAGGTTATGTGGCGGCTAAGGTTTTTGGGGACATTGTAGAGATTGGCCCGTTGGTATGTTTACCTAACCAGCCTATAGTAGCAACTAAACTACTTCAAAAGATATTATCACAAATAGAAGGAAAAAAAGCGTATCTGTATGTTCGTGCTTCTGAAGTTGGTTTACAAGATTTGGCTTATCGCATGGGTTTTATGGAATCTTTTAGACTGGTAAGAATGTTTTTAGGCTTGCGTATCCCTCAGCATGGGGTGCACATGGCTGAATCTTTGGAGCGAGGCTAAACTAGGTATGTCTGATGATTTATGTCACATATTAGTTAAAGATTTTTTGAAGCATTCACTTGGTAGCATAAATGCGTTAGTTCAAGCGATAAAAACACACAATCCTGAGCACCGTAAAAATGTTCAACTGTTCAAATTTAAAGGCGATAAAAGGGTCAATGAGATTTTTGATGGCACGCACTATTTTCTACGTGGCTCAGTAGAGTATACTAATCCACAACTAACAGTAGAAGAGATACAAGGTATTATTGGTACAAGACTACTTGAGGTAGTAGCAAACTATTTTTACGATAGAAATTTGCAGACACCTGAAGCAGGAGACATAGAGGCTATCAGTGAATTGGCAAAAAAACCTAAACAAGGTAAAGTTGTTGGTTTTCTGCTTAATACTGATGACGTAGAACCAGACCGATATAGCATGAACCCGCTTAGAACATCTATTGTAAAAAGCGGACAAAGTGCATTTCCGGCTTTTAGAGTTAAAACAGATGATTTACGTGTGGATGAAGTCTTCGCTAAGAAGTATGAAAAGATTATGATCTGCCCAAACGAGATTGAACTTATTCGTATGAAGCTATCTAATGCAAATGGCTCATACATGGACTTTGTAGACTCTGTAAAATATGCACATATTGAAGAACTTTCTGAAGCCTTTGGAATTGACTTATCACTTCCAACACTACGTATGCCTCTTACAACTCTTAATCAAGAATCGAAAGATGGCTTAATGCATCACATTATAAGTGAAGTACATAAAGACTTTGAATCCGTAAAGCAAGCATATGATTGTATGGGAAGAAGTATAACAAAACGTACTACGTTACTCACCATTCCACACTCATCGAAAGGTTACGGTTCTAAACGTGCTGCTCGTGGTAAAATTCACTTCAACAATTCACACATAGAAAATATCTCCATCAAATACAAAGATACCCTACTATACCCCAACTCCATGGATCCTAACGATATAAGTATAGCCAAATGCGAAGATAATTTTACTGTTCCTGCTGAAAAGCTATCAAACTACAGTTTTACCGAAACACCATCTTCTCCACAGTTCTTCTTATACTCACTAGGATCGCCTGAGGATGCAGCGCTCTGGCATGGAGTAGGAGCGTTTGCTGCACCCCAATTACTCCAAAGTTATACCCATGTACGCAATGTATGCAAAGATGGTAAACTTGTAAAGAATCTGAAAGAAAAATACAGTATCCAAGTTGAGGTGCCATTACAATTAAATTTGCGACCTGAAGGAATATGGGTCCATCCTAAACAGCATAACATTGATGCTAGCATAGGATGCGTTGAGCACTTTGTAGATTTAGCACGGATGGGTATGCGAATAGATCATCTTGCAAACTTGAAGTAGGTGCTGTTTTGGCTAATCCAATGGAATATGTTACCTTTAGACTTATGCGACTTGCAAGACAGCTACATCTATCAAGGTTAGTCTGGATGGGTACTTCAACGAAAAAATTCACTGATATCTTCAAAGGCTTTGAAAAAGTCGAAGCTATACAAAGTATTTTTGGTGAAAAAACAGAGAAGATTTTATCGAATCTTATAGTTGAATTTTCTTGGTTTGGTTATATGGGTGTTGATAGTACAGACGGACACCTTATAGTCAACAAACGTTATCTAAATACTGGCGATAAAATTGATATTTATTTAGATGTTGTTCATGAACTATACCATGTCAAGCAATGGATGGAAGGTAAAGAACTCTTCGACCAAAACTATGACTATGTTGATCGCCCTACAGAAATTGAAGCCTATAGGTACACTGTTCAAGAAGCAAAACGCATTGGGTTAAACAATCAACGCATACGTCAGTATCTACAAACTGAATGGATAAGTAATCAAGATTTAGAAAAACTGATTAAAAATATGAATATTAATCTATAATAACTCAGCTACTATGGTTTATTAATAAAAAATTTAAGGTAACTGTACTACTTGATATTGTTGAATATGACTTATTTCGATTAGCACATTTTTTGCAGTAAAGTCTAGCATATGGCCACCTGCCATTAAATCATCAGTTATGAAATGACAGTGGTAGCCGTCTACGTTTATACCATTTAGGTAGCTAGGGCATCTGTATCCGGCTATGGTACCTTCGACGTCATATAGGTTAAATATTGTCTGGTTAGCAATAACATTAGCTAAGGATGGAAATGGTTCAGTTTGTAAAGGAACACTACGAGTCTGAGCGTATTCGAATGTACCATAGATTTTAACTGCATATAGACCGTTGATATTTGGAATATTGCTATCTATAAAGTTCTTTAGCTCAACATAAGTTATGGTTTCTTGAATAGAGAAGGTCTGATCGGCCTCAAAATAAGTAACCATAGCGAAAGGAGTTGTTTCTGATAATTCTACAGTTACAGGGATACCATCAACTGGAATTTGGTAAAAAGTACCGTTTATAGCTATCATTTCACCATTCATACCGTGAAATGCACCTATACCGAAGTCACCGTACTTAGCCAATTCAGAATAGGTAATTTTTCCAAAATAGTCACCTTCCGCCATTGTATGATAGGGCGCTACTTGAAACAAAGTTGTCTTATTTATAAAAGAATCTTGCTGATCGTTTATTTGCAGCTGCCATACACTAAATATTGTTGCTATTGCAAGCACTACAGCAAGAACCACAACTATTCTAAAGGGCCAGTTACGCATAATCGACATACATTAAACTCCGATAATTAAACAGGCTGCTTGTTTAGTACTAGAGGTAACGGAAATGTTTTACTACCGTAACTCTTCGATTTACGCCATAGGATTGGTTTTCTGAGCTTTTTTTGCAGTTGTTTTTGTTTTTGAACACAAATCTTAAAAGATAGTTACGCCATATGTTACGCTATATGAAACAGCCTCCTAAACCTATACTTGACACGTTCAAAAAACTAAAGACTACACAAAAACACATAGAACTTAGAGAAATAAAAAACCACTACTACATCTACCACACACACAGCCAATGGAACAAACAACGCAAAAAACCAGTCAAAACCACCGAACTTTTAGGCGCAATATCAACAGATGGAACCTACAAACCTAAACGCCAAAAAACAAACATATCCACAACCAAAATCTACCAATACGGCAACGCCCAACTATGCCTAGCCCTATCCCAAGATATCCAAAACGCCACCGCCAACATACCCCTAGGCGATGAGCTTTTAGCCCTCTCAATCATCCGCGCCATAGACCCAAGCCCGATTCGTCTAGCCCAAACAGTTTGGGAAGACACCTACACCTCAACAAAAATACAAGCAAACCTTTCGCCTAAACACATCACACAAACCTTATCGGCCATAGGAAAAATGGTTGAGGAAACCTACGAACTCTTTGCCAAACTCTCACCTCAAGACGGCATGCTCTTTTATGATTTAACCTCGGTTTTGTCTTACTCTAAAAAACTCTCACTTGCCGAAAAAGGCTACAACGCGGATTGGGAATCAGTAGGTCAGATAAAAATAGCCATGGCGTTTTCAACTAGCACCTGGTTGCCTGTGGCTGTTGATGTGTTTTATGGTTCTCTTAAAGAAACAAAGGTTCTCAAATACTTTGTTGATAGGTTCCCCAAAGCGGATTTGGGGTTTGTTATGGATCGAGGTTTTAAGTCATATCAGCTTCTTTTGGAGCTAAAGAAAAAAAACATACACTATGTTGCGGCGTTAAATAAAAATTCAAAGCTTCTTCCAGCTTTTGCTAAGATGACTGGAACATGTGAGTATGGTAAAAAACGAATGGTTGGGTTTTGCAAAAAGCGCAGAAAGCCTTTTGGTTTTTTGTATATGTTTGAAGATCCTGTGTTGAGAGGTGAAGAAGAAGGGTTCTTGCTTGGTCAGGTAAATAGGGGTGAGTTGTCTATGGATGATTTTTACAAGCAGCGACGTATGGCGGGGGTTTTTGGTATTTTGTCTGATTTGGATGTTGAGGCTAGGGTGGTTTATGAGCAGTATAAGGCACGTGAGGAGATTGAGCAGGCGTTTGATTTTATGAAAAATGATTTGGAGGCTGATAAGACGTATTTAGGTAAAGATGATGCGGTTAGGGGTTATTTTGTGGTTGTGTTTTTGGCTATGCGGCTTTATTTTAAGATTCTTAAAAGGTTGCGTGAGCGTGGTTTGGTTGGCAAAGTGTCGGTTCGGGAGGTGTTGTTTGCGCTTTCAAAGATGCGGATGATTGTTGAGAGAAGCGAAAAAGAGTATTTGTGTGCACTTCCAAAAAGGACTGAACAGATTCTTGAGTTTTTCTCAGACCTTATACCTATGGCGTAAAAATGAAAAGTTCAGGTTACTAATTTATTTTTCAACAACCGCTATTATGCAATTAACACAGGAGCATACACAGCATACTCTGCTACCCATACGTAGAAGAGTTGCTTGTAACCATAGAAGGTGCTTTCTTTACGTATTGGTTCAACAAACAAATTATTTTGCTCAGTTTCGATTGAAAGTGTAATAATAAAGTGATCGATAGGAGTATCAATTTTGAAGTATACTGGAACTGTTTGTTGTTCACCAACTTTGAGAATAAACTCGAAGCTAGCTGCTGTACTATTAAGTTGTCGGTAAGGATGAGGAGTATCTGCTGAAAAACAGGTTCCGTTAAAAGTTACAATTATATAAAATTTTGCAACTGTAGCACCATTATTTTTACAGTTAACAGGCACAAATAGCCCAGGCATAGTACTATTATCTACACTATTGTGCGTTACCCATTGATTATCTATTTTTTCATAACGATAATGTGTATCCATCCATGGATTAATGTAAACTGTAGGATTTGCTGAAAATAAGCTACTGCTAGCTGTTGCAACAATAGTAACTAAAAATATGCTTAATAATATCTTTTTACTTCGATCCAACCGTTTACAAACTCCTTGCAGATATTAAAAACTGTGTCAAACTGTTAATAGATAGAACACAAGTTGCATGTAAAAAACTGCAACCACGAATCTACTATAGATTATGCTTTACTAAAACAATTATGTTTAGCTTTCGCTTATCAGTCTAAAACTTGCTATTACTTTTAACAACACATTCAATATATGGATCTATAGAAATACTAAAGAATTTGCAAATGATTATGCTAGTATCATGAAGTATTCTTTTAAAATCGGTACTCTTTTAGGCATACCTATTGAATTACATCTTACATTTATACTTCTGATGGGGGCTGTTCTGATCTTAACATTTCCCCAATGGTACCTATTTACGCTAATTTTATTTTTGTTTATTTTTGTAACTTTTCATGAATTCGCACATTCATTAGTAGCCAAACATTACAACATTAAGGTACGTAAAATTGTTCTCTACCCAATAGGTGGAGTTTCTGAAATAGAAGAAATTCCCAGCAACCCAGGCATTGAATGGAGATTAGCCATAGCAGGCCCATTAACCAGTTTTCTGATAAGTGGAATTCTTTTCATCATCAACTTGCTAGTCACTATAGCAGTGCCAATTACAGCAGTTGACCCAATAACACCTACAGCAGGCAACTTAATTATGGATTTAGCAGTACTAAACCTAATTTTAGGTGGATTTAATCTGATTCCTGCATTTCCTATGGACGGTGGTAGGGTATTTAGAGCGTTACTTGCACAAAGAATGAGTTTTGAAAACGCAACTAAGTACGCGTCCTATATAGGCAGGGCGTTTGGCATCGCAATGGTTGTAGCTGGAGTAATTTTCCCAGGATATTTTATACTCATTTTTATTGGCATATTTGTATATGCTGGAGCAAGTGGAGAAGCAGAGCAAACAATTATTTCAAATGCCTTATCAAAAGTACAAGTTAGTGATGTTATGTGTTCTACTATTACAACAGTAAACCCTGAAACACCAGTTGATCAAGTTTTTGAAAAAATGTTTAAAGCACGTTACCATGATGCAATCGTAGAAAAAAATGGGCGCTTTGAAGGCATAGCTAAATGGGAAGAACTTGAAAAAATTGTACCTGAACAAAGAAGCCAACTTAAAGTAGGACAATTACCTTTAAAAAAAATAGTCGTTTACCCTAATGATTCTGCAATTAAAGCACAGCAAATTATGAATCAAGAAAAAATCTCTGTTATACCAGTAGTCAACCCTGAAGACTCTAACCGTATCATCTGCGTTCTAACAACCGAAGGATTAAACTTAGCATACAATAGAGCTAAAAATACACGATAATACAAACCCAAATAAAATAATTAGCAAGTATATCAAACTGTTTATAATTTAGGCACTAAAAAACTAAATTGAAATAAACATCACAAAAAGCAGGTCAAGCAATAAACCAACATAACTACGTCATGAAAAATTACAATAAAAAATATAAAACAACTTAGAAACTACGTTGCACCAATAAAATTTGAAGAAACAAGAATAGAAAAGAGATACGAAAAAGCAAAAAATCTCTTACAAGTTAGATATTTTTTGCGCATCTGCAGCAGCAGAATCTATTCTGGTAACTCTGATCCGTACGCGATCATTTAAGTTGACATCAGGAACAAAAACAGAGAAATGATCTATTTTTGCTATCCCTTCACCGTTAGGAGTCATGTCAACAATATCTACATCATATTCTTGACCAAGTTTAACAGGCAAGTTTTCTAAGCCGCCTCGCTTATTTTTAGCATTTCTAGGAGATCGTTTTTTAGGACTGATTGCAATAACCTCGATAAATAATATTTACATCAACCGTTATTAATGCATGCCTAAAATTTTTGAAAAAAATCACATTACCACCAATATATATCTTAAATTACCAGACAATAAAAATAACTCACCAGCCATTTTACATCAATAAACCTGGGCTGCAATGAAAAAAGAACGCTAACAAATTAGAATATAAAAAATTGGTGCTGTCTTTTAATCGGCTAGCTTTTTTGGACTGATTGAGTCCAT
>CAYSWL010000021.1:0-25463 GCA_964434745.1 uncultured Candidatus Bathyarchaeia archaeon
TTGTAGTTGCGCGTTAACATTATTAGTTTCCGTTATTCATGTTTCTATAGGTGTTTTTGATGAGTAAGAAGAAACGAATAAAGCATATTGACACTGACGTTGTTGATAGGCAAGCACAGGAAACAGATACAGAAAATATTTACGATACTGAACAAAGAGAAAAAATGCTTGCTGAAGATGAAATAACTGCTTCTGAAAACGCATTCATGCAGGGAAGAGAACAGAGACCTGAAAACCAAAAACGTCAAAAACAAAAAGCTGGCCACGATGACTCAGTATCAGTTGAACTTGCAAAAGACGAATACCAAGAAGACTAGTTTGAAAGCGCGCTTTTAGGTTCTTTGTGCTTGTAAAAATTTCTTTTCCCACTTCACCTATGATTATATAAAATACTGCAATCATTGACATTAGCTTAACCTCTTCGAGTTAGCCAAACGCTGTGTATACTCTTCTTTGCGACTAATTAGCTTCTGTATCTTTTGCTTAAACATCTTAAGTGTTTGTAATTGCTTGCGCTTCTGTTTAGTCTTTGATCTAATAGCTACGATAAGTATTCTAAGATGCAGTTATGTATCGATATAGTTGATAGGATAGTTTGTTGTAATCAAGTTCCTATCAAATGAGCTGGATGCTTTATTTTTGGCCATCAATTGCCACCGAGATAGTGTTGTATAGGTTTAGGTCGACGTAGGGTTTGATGGCTCTTTAAAGATGCCTTTGACACACTTAACGTTGTCTTTGCGAAAGTTAGCTGTATTTTTAAAGTCTGGCGCCAGTTTTTTTGTGAGTCATATAAATTATATTTTTGTGGCATTTGCACTATAGTTTTCTGTTTGATCTTACCTGGTTGAGGTAGTTGTAAATTAGAGTTTTAATAATTTTTTGGGGTCAGAGTGGTCCATTAACTTTGCTTAGCGGGGCGTGTCTAAAGTAGTGTTGCTATATGTTTAGGTTGTCTATGAAGGTAGGTTGAACCGAGCCGGGTTGGACCTGTTTAAGGTATTTTTCAAGTGTTTGTGGGAAAAAGTTTGTTTGATCCTGATTAGGCTTTCTATGTGCTCGTTTATAATTTTTTAACTGTTTACTTTGTTTTAGCGTCAGTATAGATTTGAGGCTGATGATAAACAGTTAGCAATACATGAAGAATTTTTATGTCGTCTTGATACAATAGCGTGCTAAAAACGCTTTTTATCCGATTACTTTAAATCTTGCCCTCCCTATCTATGGAAAAATATTCCCGAAATTTACTCAAAGGAAAGGCGGGTATAGAAATGTATCTTCAAACAGTTCCAGTTCAGGGCAATGCTGTATGGGTTAACGATTTCTCAGTGTGTATCGTCGTTAGTTACCATTGGAATTGCTCGTAACAAAATTTCTAAGTTGTGGTTGAAAGGGTTGGAAAAAGCTGCTTCTAAAACACTTGAAGAGGTTTTCGTTGACCTAAATACATCAGAAAATGGTTTAACTAGTCAAGAGGCTGCATTTCGTCTCAAAAAGTATGGCTACAATAAGTTAACTGAGAAAAAGCAGATGCCTCTTATTCATAAATTCATTAAATATTTAAGGGATTATTTTGCTATTTTGTTGCTTGTTGCAGCTATTTTATCTTATATTAGTGGTACTCCACAGCTTGCTCTAATTATTCTTGGTGTGGTTTTTGTAAATATTTTTGTTAGCATATTTCAGGAATTTCGTGCGGAAAAAGCATTGGAAACCCTCAAGAGTTGGATGCCTGAGTATGCAAAGGTAGTTCGAGATGGAGAACTTAAAAAGATTTCAGTTCAAGAAATTGTTCCTGGGGATTTAATCTGTCTGGAAGAAGGTGACCGTGTTCCAGCAGATGCACGTGTAATTGAAGCGTTTGACTTATGGACTAACAATGTGCCCTTAACCGGTGAGTCTGAACCACAGCCGCGTGTAGCTGAAACAGTTAAAACTGTTGAAAAAGCGTATTTATATGCTCCTAACCTTGTTTTTATGAGTACAAGCATAGCTAAAGGACAAGGCAAAGCTGTTGTTTATGCGACTGGCATGGGCACACAATTTGGTAAAATCGCAAGTCTAACTCAAACAATCCAAGAGGAAGATAGCCCTCTCCAGAAAGAAATTGCATTAATGGCAAAGTATGATTTCTTCATTGCGTTAGTCGTGGGCACAGTTTTCTTTCTTGCAAGTTTTCTTTTCCTTCATGTCCCATTTGCCACCAGCATTTTCTTTATGATTGGGGTTATGGTGTGCTGCGTCCCTGAAGGGTTGCAAGTCACAGTTTCCAGTGCTTTGGCAATAAATGTGCTAAAAATGGTCAAGCAGAACGTTCTAGTAAAACGTTTATCAGCTGTGCAAACGCTTGGAAGCGTCACAGTTATCTGTACCGATAAAACAGGCACTATAACCAAGGGCGAAATGACCGTAAACAAGCTATGGGTTAACGACAGAATTGTTGACGTCTCAGGCTTAGGCTATAACCCACAAGGCACCTTCACTATAAGCGGTAACGAACTACACGAAGATGAAACTGTATCTCTTAATAAACTCCTTGAAATTACTACACTTTGCAACGGTGCAAAAATTGATCCTCCCTCCGACCGTAACCAAAACTGGAGCATAATCGGAGATCCAACAGACGGCGCACTGTTGGTTGCAGCCATCAAATACGGCTTAAATGCTAGCATACTTGCTGAAGAAAAGCCTACCATCAATATTTTGCCGTTTAGTTTTGACCGTAAGCGTATGAGTACAGTACATAAGCTTAACGGGGATGTTCTGATCTATACGAAGGGTGCACCCAGAAACATAATTGATCTGTGTAGCAAGGTACTTGTAGATAACAAAGTAGAAGAGTTAACTCAGGAAAACTTGGATATAATAGAAAAAAGGGTTTTAGATTTTGCCACTGAAGGTTTGCGGGTCATAGCGGTTGCATACAAGCAGTTGCCTGAATCTGGTTATAATAAAGATGATGTGGTGGAGAATGATCTTGTCTTTGTTGGTTTAGCAGGAATGCGTGACCCACCAAGAGCCGAAGTCAAAGATGCCGTGTTAAAGGCAAAAGAGGCAGGTATTAAAACAGTAATTATCACAGGTGATTATGGCCCGACTGCTCAGGCTATCGCTCAAGAAGTAGGCATTGCTGAAGAGAACTCTTGTCGGGTTGTTCGCGGAGTTGATTTAGAAGAGTTAAGCGACAGCGGCATCGTTGACGAAGTTAAGAATGGCGCAGTCATTTTTGCGCGTGTTTCTCCTGAACAGAAGCTTCGCATAGTTAAAGTTTTGAAAGCAAGTGGTGCAGTAATAGCAGTTACAGGTGATGGCGCAAACGATGCACCTTCACTAAAGGAAGCAAATATTGGAATAGCTATGGGCGCTTCTGGAACTGATGTAGCTCGTGAAGCCGCAGATATTGTTTTGCTAAACGATAGTTTCGCTTCAATTGTTAGAGCAGTTAAATCAGGCAGAGCAATATATGAAAACATTCGTAAATTCATCGTTTTTGTATTCGCACATAACTGGGCTCAGCTAGTTCCGTATGTACTTTATGCGGCGTTAGCAATTCCCCTTCCTCTTCTTGTAGTTCAGGTTTTAGCTATCGATTTGGCAATCGATGTTGTGCCCTCGCTAGCTTTGAGTCGTGAACCACCAGAAGCAGGAATTATGCAAGAACCTCCAAGAAGCTTAAAAGAAAGGATGTTTACTCGCGGAGTCTTTTTGCGTTCCCTGTACATTGGCTTACTTATCGGTGGTGGGGCAATGTTTGCGTGCGTGAGCACTTGGATGGCTGGCGGTTGGCAGTTTGGTATATCCTTAGCTGCAGATGATCCTGTTTACATTAAGGGTGTAACGATGACGTTTGCTGGTATTGTATTAGGTCAAGTCGGTAACGTTATCGCTTGCAGAACAAACAAACAGTCTAGTTTCAAAATAAGCATAGCAAAAAATAAATGGATAATTATGGGTATAGCTGCGCAGCTTTTAATATTGGCTTTGCTAGTTTACGTTCCACCGATGCAGGGCTTGTTTGGAACAACCGCGTTAGGAATAACTGATTGGCTATATCTGCTCTTGATAACACTTGCAGTAGTTTCCGTTGAAGAGGTTAGAAAATTCTTTGTCAGGCGGATGAGTAAAAAAAGTGACGACCTAAGCAAACATGACCACATCTAAAATATGGTGCCCTTAAAACAACGTTAAACGAGAAAGTACTTTACATCTTGCCCAGCTATGTTGGTAAATTGTCTGACAAAATAAAATCTATCGACCTTTATCTGCCATGGAGTCTTTCATTGCGCTTATCTGGCTAATTATTATTTGGCACTACAGACGAGTATGTGCGGTGTTTTTGTAGAAATTCTGTTAACTCAATGTATGCTTTTGGTGTAATGGCCCAAAATCCGAACTTGAACGGGTCATCCATATCATAAATTATTACTGCAACAAGGGCTATAGCAGTAGCAATCATAGTAATTGTAAATGTTGCCAAAAACTGGTTTTCGTATTGTACTAGATAGAAGCCTACAATAAGAATTGAAGATAACACCATTAGTAAAGCCCAAAGTATGCGAGGTGTTTTTGAACTAACCAGTGAGTTAATATTTGTGCGATACTCCGAAGATTTTCTTAGTTCATCGACATAATTTGAATAAAGTTCAACTTCTTGTGCTGTCTTTGGAGTATACTGCTTTATCGACGTAAAAACATTTGTTGCTTCATCAGTTAATAAATTACTGTTTTTAACTCCTTTCCAATAAACATCAATTACTAAATCGTTGTAATTTAAAAGATTTCTTTTCAAAATGCCAATAAAAGCTGGAACTTGTAGCTGAATTACAATAAGATAGCAGTTTCTCATTGTTGAAACTTCGTTTTTTATTGCATTAACAAGGTTTGTATATTTATTCCATACATTAGATATTACAAATCCTGTTACTATAGCATAAATTGTGCCAGTCATTTGTACAAATTGTGAAAACGACCCCTGATCATTTGGCGATAGCGATACTTCGGGTCTAAAAAATGATATAAAAAATCCAAAAGCAACTATTGCAGTAACTATGGCATAAGTTCTAAAATTAATTCTTTGCCACGATATTTTAGCTCTACCAGAAACTGCAGCTAGCCGAGTTAATCTTGAAAGTCTAATCACATTTACAATCCTTAACGCCCTTAGAATAGGTGCAGCGGCAAATAATTCCGAAACAGGTTCAAGCAAAGGTGATAAAATAATAACTATACTCGTAATAGCGTAAAGTTTGTTAGATTTTAAAAAAATTTTTTTTATTTTTAGCTATCAAAATTTTTAATAAAAATTCTGTTAAAAAAATTGAATATATTGCCCAATCTGCAGCGCTTATTATAAGGTTTTGAGTTAAAGTCAAATCGACAAGGTATTGAGCTATAATTATCGGAATAATTAGCAAAGCTAAAAAACCATAAGGGTATCAGAAAAAACAGAATAAACAACAGCTCTTAAAGTCTTATAATTCAACTTTTCACCTTAAAAGTAAAATCTTCTAAAGTCTTGATTACTTACCTATTTCTATTTTAAAAATAACTATAAAGCTGCTTTTATTTACACTGTATGCAGTTGCTATTTGGATAGTAACTCCAGAATAAGAGATGTGCGGTCATTATCACTGTAAATCGAACCAAGTTGGTTTCAATTCTCATTACGCTTACTTACTAAAAATTGTCGATTTTTCACACGGATTTTCAAAAAGTTTAGCCTGACTTAAACAAGAGTTGCCTTGCGACTTCAGTAAAAGTAAAGTCTAACTTTTAAGTTAAGCCTTACCTCTTAATTAGACTCACAGTATTTTTAATTGATATATTCTACTTTCACTTGTCAGTTCGTAAACTAACTACTAGCGTTTAGCCTCTTCTATTATGTTTCTGACCTGAATTTTACTTTATTGTGTAATATTACACATGGTTGTCAAATAAAACTAATGGGGTTTGCAAACATATGTAATATTTGGAGACAAACCAAATGCAAACCCAAAAAATTAGTTTAGAAAAATATCAACAAACTGAAATAGAAATAAAAGCAAGCCAAGCAAAGAAGGGCTTTAAAATAAATTTGGCTGCCTATACGGTAGTTAACAGCTTGCTAGTAACTATCAATCTGATGGTTGCGTCAGTATTTCCCTGGTGCATATTTCCATTAATAGGTTGGGGTATAGGTATAACAATGCACTATATCTTTGGTGTACGCTTAATACGCAAAGAACTTAGAGCAGAACAAGAAAAAATCGAACAAGCTGTACAAAACTAACCAGCAATTCCAAAATTTTTGTAAAAAACCTAGCAGAATACCTGCCACGTTAGCGCCAGGATGAATGCGTCTACCCGTTAGTTCTTTTAGTTGTTGGCCTCGGTAGGGTCTTTAATTGTCTAATAAGGAGGTGATCGACTTGGAGAAGGCTAGGAGTTGTGCTTTCCAAGCTAACTATTCATCTTATCTGGGCCACTAAATAGTGGCGCAACGTACTTGTAGGCTCAGTTGAGGTTAGGCTAGAAGAAGTACTTAAAATGATTGCCAACAATCATGGCTGGAAGTTGCTTGCCGTTAAAGTTCATGATGGCGACCATGTGCATGTGTTTGTTTCTGTTCCCTCGAAAGTATGCGTTCCAGATTTGGTGCGGGTTTTCAAGTGTGTTTCTGCTGGTTTGCTTTTTAAAGAGTTCCCGCAAATTAAACGGCATCTTTGATGTGGACATTTGTGGTCTGAAGAATATGCTGTGAGAACCGCTGGAGTCGTAACTAGCGCGAAAATCGAAGAATACATCATTCGGTCGTAATTGGAGATGCTCGCCGCAGGAGCGGCGAGTACTTCATTTTATTATAATATTTGTTAAAGCTTTAAATCAAGAAGTTTAAAATACGATTAATCACCACTTATGGATGAGGTCGCAAGTATGTCTATTTGGTTTTTTTCAAATTCACAAGATGAATTAGCTGACCAAAATCAGTATGCTGTAACTTCAAACGGTCGTTCATTTTCCAAATTAGTTGCTGCTCTTCTTGTAACTGTTCTTATTATTTCAGCTGTCGCAGTAGGATTATTTACATTACAAAGTGAGGCAACAATTCCTCTATCTATAAACTATCAAGTAGGGGAAAAAATGGTTTTTGATGCAACCATTGGTGCTGAAATGCAAATTTACAATTCCTCTTCAACAACAAATCAAACAGCATTAAACCCAAATAGAGTAACGACAAATGCAACCATAACAACTAATGTAATAGATTTTGATGGAGAAATCTATACTTTAAACCAAACCACAACAATGAACTTACTAGGAAAGACTCAGTCAATGTCTATTATTCAGATGGTTAACAAAACCGGCTTTTCCACCTTTATGCTCAATAGTCCAACTGACACATCTTCCTATAGCATGGGCAGTAATTCACTTTATAATACCCTGCTTGATAAGCCTGATGTAAAAGTAGGTGAAAGCATTCAAGTACCTATCGAGGGATTAAAAGGCAATATTACTCTTACTTTTAGTGGAATTGAAGAACTCAGTGTTCCTGCAGGCAACTACAAAGTATACAAAGTCACTTTTTACAGCGATAACTTAGCAATGGAAAATCAGATACCTGAGAGTCTAGGCGGCGGTAATATCCAGGTAAGTATGAGTATGAATGGAACAATGTATATTGAATATGGTTCTGGTCGACAAATTCAATGCAGCCTGCATTCAACTACTTCATCTGAAGCAGCTGGAGCAATAATATCCTTTGATATGACTTACGATGTAATCTTAAGTGAACATACACAACCAGCAAAATAAAAGTTTACAATTCTTTTTCTTCTCAGAACATTAACAACTTTGCGACATATTTATTCAGGTAGTTAAGATAGTTATCCAATTTCAGCTTATGTGATGTGAGGTTTTTTCAAAATTTCTTGTTTATTTAAAAAAGTAAAATGAATGAGTATATCATCTTGGTATTTGTATAGTAAATGTGGTTCCTTTACCTACTTCGCTTTCAAAGCTGATAATTCCGCCTAGTGTCTCAACGAATTTTTTAACAACTATTAATCCGAAGCCTTGGCCTTTAGGTCGGGTGGTAAATAATGGGGTGAATAGTTTTTTTTGTGTTTCTTTAGGTATGCCATGGCCTGTGTCAGATACAGTAATTTGGATTGTGTTGCTATCCTTTTTTAGTTTTGCTTCAATTGTTAGTTTTCCTCCGTTAGGCATCGCTTGAATAGCATTACTTGTTAGGTTTGTAATTATGCGTCGTATGTATGAAACGTCTGTTTTTAGATTAACGTTTGGTTCAATTATGCATTGTGTTTGAATGTTTTCTGGGACATCTATGGTTGAAAATGCTTTATTTATTATATCTTCAAGTATGGCTTCTTCTATTCGCGGTATTAGTTTTTTTGAGTAATCTTGTAAATCAGCTACTATTTTACTAATGTAGTTGATGTTTTGGCTTATTGCCTCTATTGTTTCAATAACAGAGTGTCTATCTTCTTCTTTTACCTCATCAACAATAGACCTTAGCAGATACAGATCGCCAATAATTGCCTGTAATGGGTTGCGTATATCGTGTCCTACCATACCTGCGAGTTGGCCAATTGTAGATAATTGTTTATTTTTTTCTTCTTCGGTTTTATCTTCAATAATAATTATTATGCCTTGACTAGATGGGTACGTTGATATTTCGAAAATGGATGGTTTGCCTGTTTCTCTGCTTGTTACATCCATCATGAATCGTACTGGTTTTTTTGCCTTCAGTGCTTTATAGTATGGTTCAATATCTACAGGTAATGTTTCAGGTAATATTTCGTGAATCTTTTTACCTAAGGCTTCTTTAGCAGAAATGGTTGTTACTCGTTCTGCGGCTTTATTCCAATGTATTACTTTTAGGTCCCAATCTATGGCAATAAATGCTTCATCGAAACTTTCATAAAGTTCTCGATAGCTTTGTTCACCTTCAAGTATCTTTTTAGTTCGTTCTTCGACTATTTGTTCAAGATTTCTTGCATATTCTTGAAGTTTTGATTGCATTTGTTTACGCTCAGTGATATCTTGAACCATACCAACTGACCGCACAACTTTCCCATTTGTATCTTTGATGTGTGAGCATTTTTCGTGAACATACCGAACTTCGCCAGTATGTTTTCTTAGGATTCTATGCTCAATTTCATAACCTTCTTTGTCTTGTAATAATGAATTATTATATGCTAAATCGACTGCTTTTTGATCGTCTGTATGAATGGCCTCAATAAAGGTCTGGTATGTAACAGTAACCTCTTGGGGCTTTAGACCAAAAATTCGATAAACTTCATCTGACCAAGTTAATATTCCTGTCTTTAAGTTAAGCTCCCAACTTCCTACATGTGCCATTTCTTGACTTTGTTTAAGTATTTTTTCACTTTTTTCTAATGCTTCTTGAGCTTGCTTACGCTCTGTTACATCAATAAATGATGATATAAAGTATAGTTCATGGTCTATTTCAATTAAAGCAGCTGATAAGTTAACATTTACCGGTGTTTTATCTTTTCTTCGAAAAAGAACATCTTTATTGCGAACAAATCCATTTTCTGTTAACGTTCTTGTTAACTCTGCACGTTCAGCTGGGTTAACCCATATTTCTAATTCAAGTGTTGTTTTCCCAATAGCCTCATTAGGTGTGTATCCTAAGATATCAATAACTAAATCATTTGCATCTATTATTTTGCCATCGCTTAGGCGGGTTAATGACATAGCGCTAGGACCGTTTTTGAACACCTTTGAAAATTTCTCTTCAGAAAAACGTAATGCCTCTTCAGCTTTTTTTCGTTTAGTAATATCTCTTGTTACACCAACAAAGATAGTTGGCTTATGATTTTTGTCATAAAGTATTGTTACTGAAATTTCTGCATAAAATGCAGACTTATTTTTTCTTAAAATTCTCACTTCATTTGTAAATTTTCCAGTCTCAAGTACTTTAAGTGACCCTTCAATAGCTTTTTTTCTATCCTCTGGAACCACAAAATCGTAGACATTTTTACCAATTAATTCTTCTTTTACTGTAAACCCTAACTGCTTAACTGCTGCATTATTACAGTCTAATATTTTACCATCTAATCCAACTAAAGTTATATTATCATCTATTGAATCAAGAATATTTTTCAGTTCTTCCTTAACAAAAATCCTATCTTTCGTGTTCTTAATATGAGCCGGAACACAATGCTTGAGTTTATTATTATTTAATCTTGTATTAGTTGGCTCATCAAAACTAAAAGTCACCTTTATTCTCCTATATTATATTGTTACAAACCACAATAATACAATTTGGGTAACTCTAATATTCATTAATATTAACGAGAACTGTCCTTAGTAGTTATGTTTAGACCGTACTGGTTAACCAGCATAGCTATTTTTAACGCAACATTAACCATTTTGAGTTATGCGCTTTAATACCCTTATAATCTGTGTTACTAAAAAATTTAATAATTACACTCTGACGGAAAATATGCTTAACAGAACTGAACATCGCCAACTATAACCGATTTTATCAAAAATGTTAAAGCAGTTTTATAAGTGGCTTGCTAGTTAATGTTGAACCAGCAATTATAAATTTATCATTATGCTTATTATATTGGTGTTTTAGATGGTTTTTTTAATACAGCTATAACAAAAATGCAATTTATAATTGCAGCTGCAATAATTATAGTCGCAATCTTAGCAGGTTCATACTATCTCTCAATATCAACCCAGCCTCCTGATCAACAAAGCCATACTTCACCAGCAATACCAAATATACAAACTTCACCAACCACTACTTTGACTAATCCATCCGACTCATTATTGCCCTCCACACCTTCATATAGCCCAACCAACCTATCTCCATCACCAACTAGCACCTACACTTTAGAGCCAACTTATACATTCATCCCACCGTCTCCCACATCAACACATACTTCAACAAATACTCCTCAATATACTCCTACAACATCTCCTTCTCCTTCGTCTACAATAAATCCAATCCCCACTTCAACTTCCACATTATCTCCTGAACCAACTCCAACTAATACATTATCGCCAAGTGCCATGCCCACAGCAACATTAACGCCAATATCGTCACCAACTCAGGACCCCACTACCGTACCCACTCCTACACCTACTATAATTAGTACTTCTCTTTCAGATGCTTTAGCTTTAGGTTACATTCAGGCTACAATTTCTGGAACCGGAAGCTCAACTGGTGATTGTATAAATTTACACATTAGACGTTTAGTAGATTTTACTGTCGAAATAGATGTACCCGTTATAGGATCTATGTTGACCACTTCAGATGATGCTCAAAACATGGTTATCTATAAACTGCAAGGAATAAGCCAAGGACTTACCTACATACCAACCAGTACTATAAAATTGACTAGCTCAAATGAAGTTACATATCTTTTTAGCGCTTACTGTCTTGATTCTCGTAAACCCAACCCGCAGACTTCCACAACATTTACCATCACTGGGCAAGCCACATCAGATGTTATAAAAATCCTTAGCATTTTAGACAGTTTATCTTCTAATGTTGCAACCATTGAAGCTGTACAAACAGCTATATGGGTGGTAACTGACGATATACCTCTAAAAGAACTTACCAGCATTTTCCCAGCCGGCGCTAGACAGATAGAAAACGCAAAGACAATTCTCACAGCCGCATCAATAGACATATCACAAAAACAACTATTCAAATAACAATAAAATAATGCAACAGTCTCTTCCTAAGTAAATTCTAAATTGGATAAAGCAACAGCTTAGTATAAATAAACTATTTAGCTACTGGAAACTTTTTTGTTTTGTCTTTCTGACAAAATTTAATATCACAATAATTAACATTGCAACCTTCTAAAAGTTCCTAACTAACAAAACTTGTACGTCTAACGTTATTATTAACATGCATTCTTAATGACCTTAATATGGCAAAATTTGCCTCTAAACTGTGTTTAAGAACTAGCTTCAAGCATTTAGTTTTACTGGTTCGTGTTAGCCTGCGTACTAAACTTAACATAAAAATCATATTTAGCAAGTAATTATTTGTATTATTTTTATTTCTATTTCATAATCTAAATCAACCGTAAGATGTTGAATTTTTTATTTCTGTCTTAAGTTGATGTCTGGATATGAGCAAGACAAACAAGCAGATTCCTGCTAATAGTGCGATAAATGTCATCCAGGCTGGAAACTCTGGAATAGTAGGTGATAGTTTTTGCGCTGTTATATCTGAGTTTGTTAAGGTTGGGTTCAGCGATGGGAAAACTAAATGTGAGGGAAAACTAGTTGATGTTGAATTAGAGGTTGTATCTATGAAACTGATTGGCAATATAGCTGGTTGATTATCTTGGTTGTACTGATCAATAATATATGGTGTATCTCCTATTCCATCCCCATTAGTATCTGTGCCATTGTAGTCGCTCCAGTAGTTACTGGTAATGATGTTTATAGACCGATTATGTCCAAATGAGAGGTAGTAACTTTCATTTGCCCCAAATTGGACTTTGTTAAAAAAGTAGTTATTGTTAGATATAATGTTCCAGTTAGAGCCGTATATTGTTGTTCCACGTCCTGAACTTGAAATATTATTTCCAATTATTGAATTATTGTTTGAGTACTGAAAACTGACAGCTACATCTCTACAATTCATAATAGTGTTTTCAATTATTGTGTTATTATTGCTGCTTTGCCAAATCTGGATGCCTTCAACACATGAGTCAATAAAATTGTTGTAAACAAGATTTCTGTTTGCAAAATTTAGTTGCATTGCCGACGAAAGCCCAATTGACACAAAAATATTTCCACTTATATTATTTTCATTACCGAATATAACTATGCCATTTGAAGAGTTTGTAATTTTATTTCCAAAAATGTTACAGTAATCTGCATCTAGTGCTATTCCTCTCCATCCATCATATATTGTAAAACCAGTTATAGTTACATTATTACTTTCTACTTTCAACCCAGCGGTTACATCCATTATGGTGGTATCCATATCTTCTCCAATCAACAAAATTGACCTATTTACTACTGGATCATCAATATACACACCACTCTTTATGAAAATTGTATCACCGTCATTAGCACTATTAATCGCTTCTTGAATTGAAATATAATCATCTGGAACAATAAACGTTTTATAATTAACCTCATCTGCACTAACAATTTGTATTCCCAAAACAAATGAACTAAATATCGTAAAGAGCACAATTACCGTTAATGCAAACTGACTCATTATACTCACAATAACTTATAATTATTAGCAACCATATAATTCTCCCCAAAGAACACTATGTTCCAAAATAAGAACACCCAAAATAGCTTGCATTAACCTTATCATTTCACAAAAAAGCAGCTACAAAAAAACAATATGAATTCATTCACCATCAAACTCATCTGTTAAGATTCATACATGTCAATGAATAATTATTACTGTTTAATCAAACACTGCAGAATTTAATGTAAAAATTATCAATTATACACAATTACTCCATAAATAAAAATAGTTAGTTAACACTTCTAAGCAGTAATAATTCTCTAAATAGTTAATGTTTCTGAAAGACTAGCAAAATGTTACTTCACGCTCTTTGTTACAAACTTAGTCGATTTAGTTGTTTACAACTTGCTTCCAGGTTCAAATAACAATATGAAAAATTAAATCACATTTGATTTTTGTACATTACAAACTATCTAAAAGTGTTTTGTATGTGTGTTTCAATTATTAGTACAAGCTGTTCCAGAGCATGGGATTTTAGATAACTTCAACTTCTATTTACGTGTGGGTTAAGTAATGCACGCTAAAATATTACCTGATAACGATATAGTTTCCTGGGTTGTTAAAACTGCACTAGTCAACCGTACAAATCAGTATGATAAGATAAATGATATGCATCGAGAATTACTTTAACTATCAACTTTTTTTAAACGATCTTTGTAGCCAATTTAGTAAATAAATAAAAAATATTGATTAAAAAATTTTTAGGTTGGGGTTAGATTAGTCCCCATATGCCTATTATTATGGCAATTATTCCGATTACAGTCTGGAATCCGCCAAGCCATTTTGCTAGTTTTTCTAGGCTGCTTCCGATTGCAGGTATACTTGAAATTATGCCCATAGCCAAAATTAGGCCAGCGATAATTGCAACGATACCTTGCAAACCAAAGAACCAAATACCAACAATTATGGCTACAATTCCGATTATAGTCTGGAACCTGCCAAGCCATTTTGCTACCTGTTCTAAACTTTTTCCAATTGCAGGTATCAAAGGCAAAATGCCCATGGCAAGTACTAATCCAGCGATTATGTTCATAATTTCAACGATCATATAAGTCATCAAATATCTTAAGCAGCCGAGCAAGCTTATAAATTTTTAACTTCTACAAAACATTTCCTTACGCTTATTATGTAAAAAATTTAAATTATTTATTTATGTTTGGATTAAATCCCATTTTCTAAAAGAATTTTTGTTGTTATTGCGTTTTGACGTAATTATTGTTTTACATTAAACTCCTGATAGCTTTACTCAACTGATTTTACAAAACCTTCATTAACGCTTAGCTAATCATGCAATTAAATAGATGTCTGATGAGTGGTAAAATTGCTGTATTAGCAATAATTAGCCTAATTTTTTTAGCTTCACTAATTGCTGGACTGAAAGCGATTGAGATTGCAGAGGCTAATTTTGTTCCCGGACCACCAAGCATCTTTATTGCCTCACCAGCAAACAAAACCTACAATACACAACCTATCTACCTTAACCTAACAATGATGACATTCTTTGACCATGGCAACGGTTCTAGAATTGTAGAGTATAGTTTAGATGGCCAAAAAAACGTTACAACACCTACTGTATATGAAGGCTATGATGAAGACCATTTTTCAACAGTTACAGCATCAGCCATTTTGCCAACCTTGCCCGAAGGTTCTCATAGCATAACAGTGTATGCAACATATCATTTCCCGAATTATGGCAACTATACTACAGAAAAAAGCGCAACAAGCTTCTTTACCATAAATTATGCTTCTCCATACATTTCAATTCTTACACCTAAAACTCAAGAGTATAATACAACAGATATACCGATTACTTTTACAATAGATAAACCAGTTTCAACTATAAACTATAAACTAGATGGAAAGGCAAACGTTCCAATAAATGGAAACACAACCTTAATCGGATTATCTGAAGGAACCCACATAATTGCTATTTATGCAAATGACGTTTTCGGCACCGAAGGAGTCTCTGAAACAATACGTTTTTACATAAATACAGAGCATTCTCAACTCCCTACATCTACTCCGCTGATAACACTAACGCCTAGCTCTTTCCCAAACACAACAACTTCACCAAGCATAGTGCCATCTCCAACATCTAATGCTTCAACTCCTATACCTACAAGTTCTCCAACATCACAATCAACATTACATCCTACTTTTAAACCCAAAATTGCTGATGTATCTAGAGATAGCAATGATTTGCTTCCTTACTTTGTAGGTATAAGCCTAATAGTAATTGGCGCAGCAGGCTTGCTAGGTTACTTTAGAAAAAGAATACGGTAATATGAACAATTAATAATGGAGTTTCTGCTTATCTGGTTACTCTAACATATTGTCTGATATCTTCTAAGCGTAATCTGTTTGAAACATTTTTGTTGCTGAATAGTGGCAGTCACATATCTTTATGAAATATTTTCAGACCTTTTCCTACCACAGTATTAACCAGTTATTGATTTGGAGGTGAGATTTTGGCTCAACAATTAGCAGCTAGGCAAGAAGGAATGTTAGATAATAGTGTATATAATTTAATTGCACAGCTTGCTGAAGAAAGTAAAAGCATTTGGCGGATTCGAAATAACTATCTGAAAGATTCAGAAGGCGATGCTGAGGCTCAAGAATTCTGGCGATCCTTAGAACAAGATAAGCAAGATCATATTAGACGTCTCTCAGAGTTGCTAGCCCGACGTGTACAATCATAATTAAATAAACAACCCTTATTTTTTTACCTTCACCAATCAAGTTTTTTTTCAGACTTTCTAAATTCAATTTTGTAATTACTGTTTCTAATTTCTTATTTGCTTGTTTGGCTGATTATAGGTAAGATTATTATAGTTATTTTTTTGGTAGTTGATTGTGGAACGAGCTAGCATGCATAAGTTACGTAATTTCCTGCCTTGCATTGTAGTTCTTGGTATAATTCTTTTTTCATGTTGCTTTATTAATTCAGCCAGAGCTGATGATTGGGCTTCTCCTTTATACACTTTAAGGGCTGAGCCGTTATTTCAATTAGATATTGAACCTCTTAGTTATGTTCCAACAGGTTATTCTCCTGACCAGATTCGAGCGGCATATAATCTGCCTTCTTCAGGAGGTGCAGGGCGAACAATTGCAATTATTACTGCTTATGATGCTCCTACTATTGAAACTGACTTGACTGTTTTTTGCAATTACTTTGGATTACCTGTACCTAATGAAGAAAATTTCGAAATTTATAAGATGGCTTCAACCATACCTGTTGACTCTGGTTGGGCTATTGAAACTGCACTTGATGTCCAATGGGCTCGTGCTATTGCACCTGACGCAAAAATATTGTTAGTTGAAGCTAAAAGTAATTTGCTTGTAGATTTGCTATTGGCAGTTGATTATGCTCGAAACCGCCCTGATGTTGTAGCAATATCTATGAGTTGGGGAACTGATGAATTTAGACGCCAATCTGATTATAATTACGTTTTCACTAGTTCTTATGTTGCTTGTTTTTTTGCTGCTTCCGGTGATGATGGTGCAGGTATTTTGTGGCCGTCTAGTTCTTCTAATGTGATTGCTGTAGGTGGTACAACTCTAAATGTTTTTGCCGACGGTTCACTTTCTGAGACTGCTTGGTCTGGAAGCGGCGGTGGAATAAGTGCATATGAACAACAGCCAACTTATCAAAGCAATTATGGGTTAACAACAAGACGTGCCGTGCCAGATGTTTCCTACAATGCTAACCCTTCAACAGGTGTTTCAATATATACCAGTTCTGATGGCTGGGTAAAAGTTGGTGGTACAAGTGCAGGTGCACCTCAATGGGCAGCAATTCACGCATTAGGTCTCTCCACTTCGCATGAAAATTTTTATCAAAACGCGAAAACTCCAAGTTATAGCGCATATTTTAGAGACATAACTTTAGGTTCAAATGGTTATAGTGCTAGCGTAGGCTATGATTATGTAACAGGCTTAGGTAGCCCAGTTACAATAAACTTTAATCAAACTCCTATAATTGTTAATTCATCAATAATTTTGTCAGCTGCAGAGTACACAACCCAATTATCCGCCCCTAACCAGTTCACTGCAGTATACCATCAAAGTGGCGTAGAGAAATTTTCTTACCTATCTGATGGTACTTCAATTATCAGTGCCGACGCTGGCACAAATATAGTATTATATGATGTTTCAACTGCCTCAACAGATCAAGAAAAGTGGGTATTTACTTCAAAAGAAAAGCCAATTACAATACCTGCGGGTGCAAATTATTCACTTTCTTACTATCAACTATTAGCTCAAACAATAAGTTATGATATTATAGGCGGTGGAAACCCAAATACTCCAACAGTTACATATTACACTGCACCATTTACTGAATCTATCGTCCCTTTACCTCAAGTTATCACCATTGAACTTTCATTAATTCCTCAGACTATATGGACAATAATAGGCACTGAAGTATCTGTTCCAGATATCATATCGGGTAGTGTTTCAGAAAGATGGACAACTCCTATTGCAGACTGGATTACAACATCAGCAAACCAAATCTCGTCAACAATTCAATACACACATCAGTATCTTCTATCAATAGATGGTGTGTTAACACAATCTCACTGGTGCGACAGCGGGATAACAAAACAAGTCACTATTCAAGGAATATTTGATCGTAGCTTAAGTGCGGGTCAAAGAGTAAGTTCTTATTCAATTGATAATGGAGCGTCATTATTCGTCACGCCTACTACTGGCTCGGTCCAGATTCCTATCTTAATGGATCAAGCACATCAAATAACCGTAAACTCGGTAACTCAATACCAAATAGTCTTAAACTCTGAAGCTAGCCGCCTACTGTACCAGTATAGTCAGCCAACAATCTCTGATGATGATTATTGGTATGATGAAGGCTCTGTTGTAACTTTTTCACTTAATGGAATTGGTGAAAGACAATCAGGTACAAGTTATAGATTAACAACTTATACAGTAAATGAGGTTTTAAAATCTGTTTCAACAACTAGTCCGGTTACAGTTTTAAATATAAGTATTAATGGTCCTCAAACTATCTATGCAACAAGCGTGACTCAATACCAACTTTGCCTAAGTGATGGGTCGGTTAAAACTGTGTCTAAACCAACAATTCAAAACGATTTTGGTTGGTATGATGTAGATACAAATGTTACTATAACCTATAATTACTCTTGGAACCAAACTGACACCCAGTATAGACTTAATGCTATTAGCTACCAAATAAACCAGGGCATGCCAAATACGCTGGATAGATCTGGATCTGGAGATTTTGTTGTACAAGTTGTTCTCAATGAACCTAAAACCGTCCAAGTAGCATCCATAACTCAATATCTGTTTACACTTACGGGTAATCCTAGTATTGTTCTTTCATATAGCTCCCCTACATTTGACGATTATTTCGATGAAAACTCAACAATAATAGTGACTACAGCCAACTCTTGGGTAAATGATGATTCAAAAACCCGTCAGCGTGTAATCTCTTATACACTTAATGATGAAACTAAATTTATCTTGCAACAAGAAGAACAAAGTTCTATCCCGATTACGCTCTTTTTTAACACTTCTTACCAGTTGACCTTTAACTCGATAACCCAGTATCTGGTTTCATTCGAGTTTAAAGACCATTATGGGGTTAACCTTTTACCGTCCGCAACATTACAAATAGTAAGTAATGATACTCAAATTGTTGTTCCAAAAAGTGGTGTATGGCTTGATAAGAATGCTCAGTTTTACATAGGTCAAATTATTTGGGCAACAGCAGATGTGAAACCCAAAGAGCAAACAAGTTATATTGTCACTGAATCTTTAAATAAACAAATTAATTGTCAAGTATACCCTGCTACACTTGAAGTCAAAGATTTATTTAATCTGCCGATTTCAGCGGCTAATGTAAAAATTACTTTCGCTAATCAGACAAGTATTGAAACCTTAACTTCAGCTACTGGAACTGTAGATTTAGGCTTGATTCCTTTAGGATATTTTGAAGCATTTATTTCATATTTTGCTGAATCAACTCAAATAGTTGGTGATGTATCAAGTCAACCTAACGTTTTAGTTAGAATCATTGCTAGCCCGTCTGTGTTAATAATAGTGGCAAGCGTGTTTGTTATTTCTGTTAGTTCACTTTTGTTTGTTCGCAGGCGGCTTAATATAATTTCAAATAACGCTACATATTAAGCAACCTATCAAGCTCAATGTTGAATACTTCATAAAAAAGACGCAAGTTTAATAGCTTGCTTGCTTAAAATGTTGTTTTTAGCATTATTGAAAGGGACAGCAGTATGGTTAGCGAAGGAAAAGCACGTTTATTTAAAAATAGTCAAGGTAGATATCTTATTTACCTACCCGTTGATTTAGCTCAAGATAGCATGTTTCCATTTAAAGTTTCAGACTCTATGTATATTAAAGTCGGCTTTAAGCATGGTGACGATAAGCTTACAATAGAATCTTGGTCTGAAGAGAAGATCTCAACAACATAATCGTTTTAGAAAATCGCTGGAAATGAAAGTTTAAGTCCAGCATTTTCTTGCCATTTTATAATAGCTTTTTCTTTAAACTTATTTTTTGTAAGTAATGGTTTTAGATGCTTTTCTATAGGTTCAGGACGCGAGCTGAATATGACTTCGCCTTCATTATTTGTCCATACTATTAATCCGCGGGCTTTGCCTTTGTATATTAGGTGTAGGACTGCGTTTTCGTTATCTATCTGTAATAGCGCTGCAGCATTAGATCCGGCTAATGCTTCTATTGTTGAATATGCTGCCATGTCAGAATCTTCCTGTTCACTAAATACTTCAGCAAAATAGTGTGGAATGATTTCTGAATCGTTAAAGCCTATGTGGTCACTTTCAAAAGTATGTGCTTTTAATTTGTCTCTAAGCTCTGGATGATTTTGAACTTTGCCATTGTGAACAGAAACTATTGTTAATTCAGGTTTGAAGTGACCGATGTATGGTTGTGCATTTTCTTTTGCAGCCATATTTTTCATATTTTCCGGACTGGGGAATCGTACATGACCTAATAGTACATTTGCTTTAGTGAGTTTTGCATTCATGTACTTTTTATTTTTAATTAAACTTTCAAGTGCATTTGCTGGTGAGTCTGAATTTTTTCCTACTTTTTCGCTAATTACATTACCGTCTGGAAGCATTACTGCGATGCCAGCTCCGTATCCGCCTAGTGGTTGTTCTTCACTAGGATACTGGTTAACTTCTAGATCTTTAAGAACGTCAAAAACTTTGGTCATAGATAGTGAATTTTTAAGAATAAAACCGAAAATCCCGCACATAAATTACGGCCTCCTAAGATTACTTAATAGCCTCTCTCTAATAGATGTTCGTAGCTTTTGTTGATGTAGCAACGTGGTGTTATCACAATACTATTTTTGGTTTAGTGTTTTATATTCGGTAGATTTTAAGAGGTTTAAATTATGACTGAACTTGTCTCTAAAAGACTGGTTATTCGAAGCCCAGCATTCGAAAACAACAAGGCTATCCCTAGTAAGTATACTCCTCAGGGTGATAATGTTAATCCACGTTTACTAATCGATGGTATACCTGAAGGAACAAAGTCTCTTGCGTTGACAATTGAAGACCCAGATGCCTCTCCAGACACTTTCTATCACTGGATAATTTGGAATATTCCTCCCTCAGGTGAAATTCGTGAACATACTGCACCAGGCGTTGAGGGTCTAAACAGTGATGGTCAAAATATATACACGGGTCCAAATCCTCCATCCGGAACGCATAGATACCTCTTTAAAGTTTACGCTTTAGATACTATGCTTGACTTATCTACAGATTCAACTATAGATGATTTAACTGCTGCAATTCAAGGTCATATCCTCGCAAACGGTGAACTTATAGGTACATATAGTGGTAGTTCATAGATCATCTGTTTCTTCATTTTTTACCAATGTTGTTGCAAATTGTTGCCAACTAGTCTTTTTCTTTTAAGGTTTTCATGAAGCATATGATTTGTTATGCCAAAAAAATTACGGGTTTTAAGTCCTGAATTTACACCTGGCGGTGTTATTCCTACAAAATATACTTGTGAAGGAAGTAACACTAGTCCACCAATAGTTGTTGACAACATTCCTTCAGGAACAAAAACTTTAGCTTTGATAGTCGAAGATCCAGATACACCTTCAGGTGTTTTCGATTACTGGATAGCCTGGAACATCCCTCCTACAGGCAGAATTAACGAACATAGTAATTTAGTAGAGGGGCTAAATAGTATGGCTGAACACAATTATTTACCCCCGTGCCCAACAGAAGGTACACATACTTACCATTTTAAAGTCTACGCTTTAGACACAATGTTAAACTTAGATCCTAACTCTGGCAAACAAGGACTAGTAAAAGCAATGCGTGGACATACTCTAGCTAAAGGCGAACTACAAGGAACCTACACAAACCCAGCAACTGCAAAAGCTAAAGCAAAGAAAACAAAGAAAAATATGCAAACACGAAAAACTAAAACCCAAACTGCAAAATCAAAAAGTGCAAAGTCTAAAAAGATGCAAAGAACGCCGCGAACCAAAAAAACACCTGCAGCTCCAACTGTAGCATAATTTTTTTTTATCTTTTTCTGATTGTGATTTTAGACAAAAATTATTAGCCAATAGCTTGTTTGTATAATAGTAATCTAAGTCAGTCGGTTGGGTATATTGAAATACAAACGAGGTCTATTAGCAACTATACTTATTGTAATAATTATTCTATCTGCTCTTACAGCTTCAGGAATTTTTAACCAAAAAACTACTGTGCCTTTTTATTTTGGTGTTGAATTTGCCTACGCCTATGACGCTAATGCTGGTATGGATAGCTTAATAGATGATTTGAAAGCAATGGTTGACGAAGTTAAAGACTACACCAATCTTTTCATTATTGGAACACCTGAGATTTCTATTAATCAAACTGCTTTAGAATTAGCCTGTGATTACATCGATAATGCCGGCCTTAATTTTATAATATTGTTTACAGATTCAACTCAGTATAATTATTCTGATGGTTCTACACCTTTTACTTGGATTGCTAATGCTAAACTACGATATGGTGAACGGTTTGTTGGAGTTTACCGTTTTGATGAACCGGGCGGTAATCAGCTCGATGATGGCCGATCTAGAATGACTTTTGATGCCAAAACTTATGCTGATGCAGCTTCAAACTACACCAATGCATATTATTCACATTTAGGGCTATGGAAAGAACTATCAGATTCTACCTGTAACAATGTTAAGTTTTTTACTGCTGACTATGGCCTTTACTGGTTTGATTACAAAAGCGGTTATGATGCTGTATTTGGAGAGTTTGGAGCAAACCAGACCCAAATATTAACTGTAGGTCTTTGTAGAGGTGCAGCACAAGCATATGAAAAAAGTTGGGGAACTATTATTACTTGGACATATACTCATGAACCATACCTTCAATCAGCTGAGCAACTTTACACTGATTTAGTGTTATCATATGAGGCAGGCGCAAAATACATAGTAATTTTTAATTATCCAAAAACTGGACAATATGGCTTACTAACTCAAGACCATCTAAATTCAATGCGTAGATTTTGGAACTATGCGAAAAATAACTTGGATCAATTTGGAATAAATGAAGCTACAGTGGCTTATGTTCTTCCGCAGGATTATGGATTTGGTTTTAGAAAACCTCATGATACTATCTGGGGGCTTTGGAATGCAGATCAATTATCCCAAAAAATTTGGGATGATACACAAACACTTGTAACTAAATACGGCATTACCTTAGATATTATCTATGATGGACCTGAATTTGAAGAAATGAAATCAAAATATTCCAAATTGTATTATTGGAATCAAACAATAATTTAAGATTATTCTGTATAAAAAAAAGAAACTGTTGTTTAGTAAGGTTCTGTCCAGACTTCAAAGTAGCTTTTTGGGTGGTTGCATGTTGGGCATGATTCTGGTGCTTCAGGTCCTTCGTGGACGTGGCCGCAGTTTCTGCATTTCCATTTTATTGGAGCATCTTTCTTGAAGACTTTACCTTCTTGGACGTTACTGAGCAGTTTTAGGTATCGTCGTTCATGGTATGCTTCAACTTGTGCTACTTGTCTAAATGTGTTTGCAATTTCTTTGAAGCCTTCTTGATCTGCTATGTCGGCAAATTTTGGGTATAGTATTGACCATTCCTCTTTTTCTCCGTCAGCTGCTGCTTTAAGATTTTCAGCGGTGTTTGAAATTATGCCTGCTGGGTAGGCTGCTGTGATTTCTACCATACCGCCTTTTAGAAACTTGAAGAATAGTTTTGCATGTTCTTTTTCATTGTCTGCTGTTTCTTGGAAGATTGCTGATATCTGTTCGTAGCCTTCTTTTTTAGCAACACTTGCAAAATAGGTGTAACGGTTGCGGGCTTGTGATTCCCCTGCAAAAGATGCTAACAAGTTTTTTTCGGTTTGGCTGCCTTTAAACTCCATTATAAATTCTCCTGTTAACTCGTATTAGGGCCAAAAGAAAAATAAAAACAATTCCTAAGCTTGGAAGGTTTTTAATGTTAGCATTTATTTTTTAAGCAACTAGCATACAAGACATGCATACCTTGCTTTTCCATATTTCCTCATAAAAATCACAAAAAACTGCTTTTGAAACTGACTGAAGACGTTCTATTTTGACCCGCTTTTTTCAGTTTCGTTAGAATATTGAAAAATGCTGTCATGAATCTACGTACACTTAGTCATTTATGTTATATACTATTTTACTAGTGTTGTTGTAAGTTACATACACCAATTTTTAAAAAAATTTTTAGTCAACTGTGTTTTTACAAAAAATTGGAGGATAAAATAACGAAACAAAAAAATGAATTGATATTTAGTATATTTCTTATTCTGCTGCTAGCTATTTCGTCAATATCTATGCTACCAGTTGTTTTTGCTCAGACAAAGATAGAAACTACCGCTTTTGCGTTTGCTAACCCGCAGCTTCTTGGACTAGGACAAACAGTGTATATCAATGCTTGGATTTCACCACCTACTGGTGTCGGAAGTCAAAAATACCACAATCTTTCGCTGATAATTACTAAACCTGACATGACAACCACGACGATTTTTATCGAAGAAACTGATGTAGGCGCAGCCGTAAATACCAAATATGTTGTTGATCAAGTAGGTACTTGGTCTGTTAAATTAATCTGGGAAGGATCCGCTACACATCAAGGTACTGAAAGTCCACCATACAGCTGGATCGTACAAACTGATCAAGTAGACTTTAGTCTTCCTGAAGTTCCTCTGCCGACTGGAAGATGGACTTTCCCAATATCTGCACAAAATTATGAATGGTACCAAATCTCAGGACCTTGGCTTACAAATACATATGATGCTTCACAGGCCAATTATAACCCTTTTAGCAAAGGACCAAATACCCCACACCTATTATGGACTAAACAAGTAGTGCCTGGCGGTCTAGCTGGGGGCGAACAAGGTTGGAACAGTATTCAAGGAACCTTCGCGCCAAATGTTGAAAACAACGTAGGCTTAACTAATTATGTTGCTTCCCAAGGTCGACTGTATTATACCACTAGAGCTTTTACGAGCAATTATACGCAAACTCTAATACGGCTACATTGTGTGGACATGTATACTGGAGAGACAATATATGAACGTCTTCTCGACTGGCCCCTTGCTGCCCCTTCCACTAATCCTAATGCGTTTCCTCCTGGTAGGCCCAATCTTTTCTTAGAAATCACAGGGCAATCTAAAGGTGGAACAGATGTTAGGCAAGCAACTATAACTGGAGCCTATAGTCTTTGGGTATCTGGCAACGGTTTACGTGAAATTGATCCAATGACTGGAGATACAATCTATCTACGGACAGATGTAAGCCCTAGTGTCTATGACGATAATCACTTCTATATCTGGAGCGGTGGAAACTTAACAAAATGGAACACACGATCAAAAGCTGACGTTTGGAGTGTACCTGGTATAGGTAATCCTACATATGTTTGGAACGATATTCTGGTATATTCCCAGAAGAGCTACAATGGATATATTAGAACAAGAACTTATGATGCAAATACAGGTCAATTAATTGCAGACGGCATTTTAAACAACACTTATTCAGTGACCTTAAAACAGTGTGTTGCAGATGGTAAAGTGTTTTACAGTTGTGACGATCTTCGAATGTACGCAGTTGACCTTTATACCGCTCAAGTATCGTGGGTAAGTGACTCGATGGCGTATC
>CAYSWL010000022.1:0-16021 GCA_964434745.1 uncultured Candidatus Bathyarchaeia archaeon
CTGCTTCTTCTTTGGCCTTTTCTTCTTCAGCTTTCTTCTTCTTGTCCTCTGCTGCTGCTACTGGTTTTTGTTCTGCTGCGCCTGCTGCTGGTGCTGCTGGTGCTGCTGCCATCATGGTTGGTGCTGCTTTAATTGCTTCATCAATGTTAACTTCACTGAGAGAGGCAACTAGTGCTTTAACCTGAACTGGGTCAACTGTGAGACCTGCTGCTGTGAGGACAGCGCTGACTGATTCTTCAGTTATCTCTTTACCTGCCTTATGAAGGAGCATTGCTGCGTAAATATTTTCCATGCTTTTCACCTCTCTATTCGGGTATTTTAACCTTTTCAGTTCACACAGCTTCGTTCCCATGTTAATGGGTTCGTCTGTCTGTGTTTAACTGGTAATTTGAAGTCTCTATTGCCGTTAGGAAAAAGACCCAATGACTTATGAACCTTTCGACGTAGTTTCCTTCAGTCAATAATTACTCTAATGATAAATCATGCGTCTTATTTTAGAGTGTGGTGAAAATTTCAGTTCTTGATGCAAGACTAAATGTTTAGCTGTGCATTTTTTCTGTTTATTGTCTTGCCAACTGTATACTTTTCAGCTCTATTTCTTTATTCGCGCCTACGTTCAAGACCTCTTATAGCTCAAATGACTAGTCTTTTTAATCATTTTTATGCAATTTTTTTGTTATTCATCAAAAAACCCTATAAGCGTCAATGTTTATGAGTAATTCAAAATGGAGCAGGAAGTGTCTTGTCAAAACCAAAGTCCTGGCATGCTTTAACAATTGAAGACTCTTTAAACGAACTTCAAGTTAAAGAAAATGAAGGTTTGACCCAGCAGGAAGCTCAAGGCCGTCTTGCAAAGTACGGTCCAAATGAACTTAAGAAAGAGAAAGGCAAATCACCAATCAAACTTTTCCTGTCGCAATTCACCGATGTTCTCATGATAATTCTTCTTATCGCTACTGGCCTTTCACTTGCTGTTGGGGAAACTGTTGATGCCATAATTATTCTGATTATAGTTTTTGCTAGTGCAGGTTTAGGCTTTACGCAAGAATATCGAAGCGAAAAAGCAGTTGAAGCTCTTAAGAAAATGACGTCTCCAAACGCGTTGGTCATTCGCGATGGAAAAGAAACCAAGATTCCCGCAAGCCAGCTTGTTCCCGGAGATATTATGCTACTATATACTGGCGATAAAATTCCTGCAGATGCACGACTAATTGAAGCCCATAACCTAAAAGTTGAGGAAGCCGCCTTAACTGGTGAATCTACAGCAGTAGACAAGTCTACATCGACTATTTCTGAAAATGCACAATTAAATGATCGCCACAACATGATATATACTGGAACAATTATTGCCTATGGTAGAGCAAAAGCTCTTGTCACCAATACAGGTATGACAACAGAATTTGGCAAGATCGCTCAAATGGTCCAAACAACAAAAGTCGAAGAGACCCCACTTGAGAAACGTATGGCTTCTGTTGGTAAATGGATAGGCATATTAGCAGTCATAATTGCCGCTAGTGTAGCAGTAGTCGGTATAGTTGTTGAACAACGTGATATTCTTGAAATGGTTCTCTGGGCAGTAAGCTTAGCTGTTGCTGCAGTTCCTGAAGCACTTCCTGCAATAGTAACCGGTGCACTCGCCATCGGAATGTACCGAATGACAAAGGTTAACGCTGTAGTCAAGCGACTTCCTGCTGTAGAAACTTTGGGCAGTACTAGTGTTATATGTAGCGATAAAACCGGCACCATGACCAAAGGCGAAATGACTGTACAACGCATTTACACCAGTAACACTGCTATAAAAGTAACCGGAATAGGATACGCTCCTGAAGGTCACTTTGAAGAAGAAAGTAAAACAATAACTCCTACAAAGCAACTTAACGAATTACTTAAAATAGCTTCACTTTGCAACGATTCTGCGCTCGAAAAAGATGCGCAAACTAAGAAATGGACTGTTAAAGGTGACCCAACCGAAGGCGCACTAATAGTTGCTGCAGCCAAGGCAGGTCTTTCAAAACAAGAACTTGACCAACAAGAACCCCGCATCGCCGAAATTCCATTTAGCAGTGAACGTAAACGAATGACAACTATTCATGATGTAAACAACAAGAAATTTGCATACATGAAAGGTGCACCTGAAATTGTCTTAGAAAAATGTAGCCAAATACTAATAGATGGAAAAGTACAAAAGTTAACTCAAGAGCAACGCTCTGATCTGCAAAAAGTCACCGAAGCAATGGCCCTTCAAGCTCTTAGAAATCTTGGTTTTGCTTACAAAGAACTGTCTCAAAACATGGAAACCTTCGATGAAACTATTGAAGAAAGCTTCATTTTTGTGGGTATTATGGGCATGATTGACCCACCACGCGATGAAGTCAAGCAAGCTATTGCTATCTGTAAGCAAGCTGGAATTCAAGTAGTAATGATCACTGGTGACCACAAACTTACAGCAACCGCGGTCGCAAAAGAACTAAACCTCTTAGGCGAAAACGATACTGATGGAAAAGTGCTTACTGGCGCTGAACTTGAACAGATGAGTGACCAGCAACTTTTCGATGTGGTCGAAAATGTTGTAATCTACGCTCGTGTTGCACCTGAACATAAAGTGCGAATTGTAAAAGCTTGGAGACAAAAAGATCAAGTTGTAGCAATGACTGGTGACGGAGTAAATGATGCTCCAGCACTCAAAACTGCTGACATAGGTATCGCTATGGGAATAACAGGTACTGAAGTTAGCAAAGAAGCTGCCTCTATGGTACTTGCAGACGATAACTTTGCTAGCATAGTTAAAGCTGTTAAAGAAGGCCGCGAAATTTACGACAACATCAAAAAATACCTCACATTCCTGCTGCAATGCAACATCATGGAAATACTAGTGATGTTTATTGCCATAGTTGCTGTGCCCTACCTAGCCTCATTTTTGTCTCCTGGCGAAGCGCTTCCGACTTTAAGTAGTGCGGCAATTGCCTTAACTGCTGTACAGATACTATGGATGAACCTAGTTACAGACGGCTTACCTGCTATTGCTCTAGGCGTAGACCCAGGCGACCCTGATATAATGGAACGTAGCCCGCGTAAACCTAAGGAAAGTATCTTTACCCGCGATGTCAAAACGTACCTAATAGTAACACCTATAATCACAACAGCTCTGTTGCTAACAGCATACTTTGCGCATTTGCCTTGGCTTGGCGAACACCAATTGCTTGAAGCAAGAACTCAGCTCTTAACAGCTATGATAGTAATTGAATTAGCTATTGCTCTCTCATCACGCTCTCTAAAGTACCCAGTGTTCAAAGTAGGCGTGTTCAAAAACAAGTGGCTCTGGTATGCTATACTATCATCATTTGCTTTGCAGTTGATAATACTTTACGTACCTGGAATCCAGACAATATTCGATGTTCGTTCACCTGAACTAATTGACTGGGCAGTTGCTGCGCTATTCGCTGGTATCGTATTTAGCACTCTAGAAATAGGCAAATATGTTTCAAGCAAAAGGAGAAAAACCTGAACCGAATAGAAAAACTTAAATCCAAAACGAAGCGAACAAAGCGTCCAAGTAAAGGAGAACCCTAAAAAATGAGTATAAAAACGGCAAATCCTGCACCACTTGGATTGCTTGGCTTCGGTTTAACTACTGTACTGTTGAACCTGCATAATGCAGGTCTTTTTCATCTTGATACAATGATTCTTGCTATGGGCATTGCCTACGGTGGACTTGCACAGATAATTGTTGGCATAATGGAGTTCAAAAAAGGCAACACATTTGGTATGACAGCTTTCACATCATATGGACTTTTCTGGTGGTCTTTAGTACTGCTGTTAGTTTTGCCTAAGTTATCTTTCTTTAGTGGCTTTGATCCCGCAACAAGCACTGCTTTGGCTGCATACTTTTTCATGTGGGGCTTATTTACATTCGCAATGTTCTTTGGTACAATAAAGGCAAACAGAGCACTGCAGTTTGTATTCTTAAGTTTGGCTATACTGTTTTTCCTGCTAGTAGCAAAAGAATTAACTGGTAATGCAACAATTGCAACAATAACTGGAATTGAAGGCGTTATATGTGGAGCTAGTGCAATCTATTTAGCCCTTGCAGAAGTATTAAACGAATCCAATCAGAAGACGGTTTTGCCCATCGGCGTTATAAAGTAAGCTCTTCTAAGCTCCCTTTTTATTTTCAATATTTTTTCAATAAAACGTCAATACATGCAAGCAAAGTTTTATATGCAGTTTGGAAAGAAACTTTTTGTCCAGAAAGAAACTGGAATGATAAACATGTCGGAAGCAAGTTTGCCATTCGGCGAAAAATACACTCCGAGCAACGCACAAATTTCTTCTGGAGATAAACGAAAACAAGAATGGGAGCAATCCCTAAAAGACCCCCAAGCCTATTGGGCTGAGAAGGCTAAAGCCATTGACTGGTTTAAGCCATGGGATACGGTACTTGATTCTTCAAATCCGCCATTTTTTAAGTGGTTTGCTGGTGGAGAACTTAACATCTGCTATAATGCATTAGATAGACACGTAAAAAGCCCCCGAAAGAACAAACTAGCATACATATGGGAAGGCGAAATGGGTGAAGTAAAAACCTACACCTATTATCAACTTTACCGTGAGGTCAACAAGATTGCAAAGGTTTTCAAGGATTTTGGTATTAAAAAAGGCGACCGTATTGCTGTTTTCTTACCAGTCATCCCTGAGTTGCCTATGACCTTACTTGCAACTGCCAGAATAGGCGGGGTTCATGCAGTTGTATTCTCTGGCTTTAGTGCTGAAGCATTAGCTGACCGCGTAAACGATTGCGGCGCAAAAATTCTTGTTACAGCAGACGGATCATTTAGACGTGGAAAACCTATAGCAATTAAAGACACTGCTGATCGTGCACTTCCAAATATGCCTGGTATAGAAAAAGTCATCGTTGTTAAACGAACTGGCCAACCTGTACAAATGAAAGAAGGCCGCGACTACTGGTGGGAAGACCTAACTGCACAAGCAGGCGCAAATGCCTATGTAGAACCAGAACACATGCAATCATCTGATCCATTATTCATTCTTTACACTTCAGGAACTACAGGTAAACCAAAAGGTGTACAGCATGGTACAGGTGGCTATGCAGTTTGGACTTACTGGACACTTAAATGGGCTTTTAACCCTACTGACGAAGATATCTACTGGTGTGTTGCAGACATCGGCTGGATTACAGGCCACTCCTACAATGTTTACGCCCCATTAAGCGTAGGTATCACTGCATTTCTATTTGAAGGCACTCCTGACTATCCAGCACAAGATCGTTGGTGGTCTATGATCGAACGCCACGGTATTAACATTCTTTACGGTACACCAACTGCAGTACGAATGTTCATGAAATTCGGTGAAGAGTGGGTAAACAAACACGACCTTAGTAGCCTTCGAGTATTAGGTTCAGTAGGTGAACCAATCAACCCTGAGGCATGGAAATGGTACTACCGAGTGATAGGAAAAGAAAAACTAGCGATCATTGACACTTGGTGGCAGACAGAAACAGGCGGTTTCATGATTTCTCCTGCATCTGGAATTGAACTTACACCACTTAAGCCAGGATCTGCTACACTACCTTTACCAGCTGTCAACGCTGACATATTTGATGAAACCGGAAAACCCTTACCTACTGGTGAAAAAGGTTGGCTCGTAATCAAATCCCCTTGGCCTGGTATGCTCAATACACTATGGAAAGATCCTGAACGATTCAAGCTAGCATACTTCGGCAAATGGCCTGGTATCTATGTTACTGGCGACTATGCCATACGTGATAATGATGGCTACTTCTGGCTCTTAGGTCGAGCAGATGAAGTAATGAAAGTAGCTGGACACCGCATAGGTACTGTTGAGCTTGAGAGCTCTTTAGTTTCTCATCCAGCAGTTGCAGAAGCAGCAGTTATGGGCAAAGAGGATGCAGTCAAAGGAGAAGTTCCAGTAGCTTTTGTTACACTTCGTACAGGCTTTTCACCTTCAGACCAGTTAACCTCAGACCTGGTTAAACACATCCGTAGCACCATAGGGCCAATCGCAACTCCTGACGCTATAGTTGTAGTCAACAAACTACCAAAAACACGCAGCGGCAAAATCATGCGAAGACTCCTCAAAGCAGTCCTTACAGGAAAACCACTAGGTGATACCTCAACAATCGAAGACGAAGGCTCAATCGACGACATTAAAGCAACCTACTCAGAACTTCAAAGACAACTCCAAAAGAAGTAAGTTTACTTCTTTTTCCTTTTTTTATCTACTTTTTTGTTTACTTGCTTGGCCTAAAATATGTGGTCAAATTAAAATTGTTGGGTTAATATGAAGTTGTAATTTTTGAATTTATCCGTGTTGATAGTGTAAACAAATAAGGTAATATGGCTATCACTACAGCCACAATTATTAATGTTATACCATAATAGAAGTACGGGTAATCAGTTTGTTTGATATAAGGATAGTAAGTATCAATTTTTATAATCGCGTTATGATTTGGTTCTATTTCATATCTTTCAGCTGTTTTACCTAAGTTTGCAACGCGTACTTCTAAAGTCCAGCCTGGAAGACCGTAAGTATCACCTAACTTTTCTTGCGATAGCGGCACAAAAATCTCATGCTTAAGCGTGGTTCCCTGTTCTGAGTAAAATGGTCCAAAAAGAGTCTCATTATATAAGAGCAAATCTGAATCAGTTTCATTCATAATTATTGACTCAGACGTTCCCATTCTTACCTGTACCCAAATCGTAGCGTTTGTAACAACATCTACTTTGTAAAATGCCTGTACCTGCTTTGTTAAAGTATTTTCATGAAAATCATATGTAATATGGTCAATATTTCGTGCTGATACATTAACTGGTGTGCTAGGCGCTGCAAATAATACATCTCTATTCCATAGTGTACTCATGTGCCAATATTCAGTCTCGTACTTTACATTAACAAAGGCAAAGGCGGCAACTATCAGTGCAATTATGGTAATTAGTTGAATTAAAAAAACTATTCGCCGCTTTGAAACTTTTAATTTATGCGTTTCAACCCTACTGTGTTCATTTTCTTCTACGCTGTGCATTAACTTAGTAGCGGATTTACCGACT
Source organism: uncultured Candidatus Bathyarchaeia archaeon (assembly GCA_964434745.1). GTDB lineage: Archaea > Thermoproteota > Bathyarchaeia > Bathyarchaeales > Bathycorpusculaceae > JADGNF01. The sequence continues at coordinate 7,086 of CAYSWL010000022.1, forward strand.
TCAGATAACCTATATTTACCTTCTTGGGTCTTTGATAATAATTCCCCTAAACTCTCAAGATAATAATTAAGATGCCCTGTGTCCACATCTAAAGATATTAGCATCTGAGTATACGTAAGGTCCTCTTTGCTAAGCATTCTTAAAATTTTTCGCCTAATTGGATGTTTAAGCGCAGAGTAAATTACTGAATAAGTTTCCTCGTTAACCTCTTCAGACATGACCCTCATCAATGCCCTTCTAAAAAACAACCAGTCAATTAAAGTATTTTTGAAAAGAACCCTTTCCAAAACTGTTGATATACAACCATGCTAACAAAATTTGGATTCGTGCAATAACTAACTTTAAGAATAGAAGTTAAAAATTAAACTTCTTGTATGCGTTTAGCCAATTCTGCAATTTGTATTTTGAATTTTTCTCTCATCTTGGTAAAACGCATCGCTGCTGAAGGGTGAATGATTTCAATATATTCTATGCCTTCTTCACGTGGTGTTTCTCGTGCCGCAGCGCCAACAAGGATAACAATTTTTGGCTTTATTATTTTTATCTGCTCAACAAGATATGGTAGACATGCAGTAGTTTCATCAGCAAAAGGTTTGCGGTTTTGAGGCGTAACATGTTTAACTATATTAGTTACAAATATTTTGCTTCGATCTATATTATTCTCAGCTAAGGCTTTAGTGAGATATTTTCCTGACCTGCCAATGAACGGTTGCCCAGTTTCATCTTCTTCTGCCCCAGGATTCTGCCCTACTATCATTACTTGCGCATCACTTGGGCCTTCACCAGGTACAGCATGCTTTGCTTTTTCCCATAATCTGCATTTACGACAGTTGATTATCTGTTCATGAAGTTCTTCTAACAACAAAACTTGGCACCTAGTTGGTGCATTATTACAATCACACATACTTAAAAACCGTATCACGCTAGACTGTGATGGTGCCTTAGGCACTTTTTGGAGGACTTCTTATCGCTAAAACGAAAACTTCGTTTAATGCCGGCTTACTTAATGCACTATTGATAATAGGAACAAGGCCGCGTGTCCTAAACTTTATGTTCAGGGTCGCATTAGCCTTTGAGCCTTTGGCGCCGACTGCTATTCACTTAGTACTATCTAGAGAACTCGGTAGGTGGAAAGACGAAAATATAATAACCGACTACAAAATCCACACTAAGAGATTTCATCGTTTTCACTACTTAATTGTACTTGACTTTGAATTGACAGCGATAGAAGTCCACTATGTTCTAAACCATTGGTTACCTCGACAACTTGAAATTATGAGGAGGTGGTATAATGGGTGAAATGCAAACTAAAGCGCCGATGGGTACAGGAGCAGGCCGCTTACGAGTAACATTGGACGTAGAAGTTAACGAGGAACTTTTGACCGCAGTAAAAGATAGTATGTCAAATATAGGTCACAGTCTACCTGAAATGGCAAATATGATGCGTCGTGGCGGAACTGGAGAAAAAGGCAGCCAAGGGACTCAAGCATAATTTATCGCAAAAATTAACATTTTTTCTTTTTCAATATTTTCCATTTTTCATTAAAATGATTCTAACATTATGCATTCTAAATGTCTATATGGTTATGTATTATGAAGTTTCTTGTGTTACAAAAAATAAAGCGGGATGTTCCTATTGAAAAATGGGCAAAGTTTTTGCCTTTGCAATTTAGATATTTTGAAGCTCTTGAGAAACAGAACGTCCTTGAAGTAAATTATCATCTAATCGGCCATCAGGGCACTATGCTAATTATTGATGTTACTTCTGACGAGTTGCTCTCTAGAATAATTGGTGAAGACCCACTATTTTTTTATCTAGATAGAGAAATCTATCCATTAACAACCCGAGAGAACCACGAAAAACAAATAAAAAAGCTTATCCAACCATAATAGTTGGTATTACGTATGGTTTGCCACGGAGGTTTTTCTCTTGATGAGTCTGTACGAAGATCATGGTACAACCCAGAAGTCATCCTTGAGAATATCGGCTTAAAAGCTGGCATGACATTTATTGATGTTGGCTGTGGAGATGGCTTTTTCTCACTTTTAGCTGCAAAAGTAGTAGGTGTTAACGGAAAAATTTACGCCGTAGATACTGACTCAGTAGCCATTGAAAAATTAAAAAATAAAGCCGCACAGCTAGGTCTGCAAAATATTCATGCAACTGTAGGTACAGGTGAAAATACTATCTTTTGTAAAAGCTGCGCAGACATAATCTTCTATAGTATGGTGCTTCATGACTTCCAAGAACCTGTAAAAGTACTGTCAAATGCAAATCAGATGCTTAAGCCCTCTGGAATAATCGCTAATCTAGACTGGAAAAAGATACAGACTCCTTTTGGTCCTCCAATGCTAATAAGATTCAGCGAAGAATACGCTTCAGACCTAATCATGCAAGCAGGCTTAAAGTTAAGAGAAATTAAAGAAGCTGGACAATATCATTATTTAATCACTGCCGGCCATTGAAGTAGTGTTATTCTGCTAACGCGTAGAGTTCAAGTAAATCACGTTTAAACCGGTCCGGTTGATCTTTATATGCCGAATGAGTAGCGCCATTATAAGTGACAAGTTTGGAATTAGGCAAGATATCTGATAATGTACGCATATCTTCACCTAAAATTATGTTATCTTCAGAACCCCAAATTATTCTAACGGGAAAATCAAATCTAGAATAGGCGCTTGTAAGTTTAGCATCTTCAAAGACAAAGGCAGGTGCAACCAATAACAATCCCTTAACAGGATGTTGCTGTGCATATCTCAAAGCGATATGCCCACCTAGGCTAGCTCCTACTATCACAGGTGCTGTTAAACCAAACAGATATTGAATTGCTTCATTAGCAACTGTAACATTGGTTTGTGGGTCTTGTGTTTTAGGTTTACATTCGCTTATAGCACCATATGGCATGTCTAAAGCCAAGAAAGGTACCTTTTTTGAAATTAATAGATCTAGTATCCTTAATTTTTGCCATATGGTCCTGTCGTATGAGTGCCCATGTAAGAAGACAATCGGAATCCCTTCTGAAGTGAAGTTTAACATCTTGCATTTATAACCTGCAAAATTATTTATTCTCTCCTGCAACTGCGAAACCTCTAAACAAAGATAGAAAACATGCCTGCTTATAATGCTGTTTTCTATATCTATACTGTTTTAATTCAATTACAATTATCATAGGCTAACTGTAACTACAACGATAGCAAAGCAAATAATTATTAATACTAAGAATGTTTCATCTGAAACGGTTTTTTCTGGATCAGAGTTAACTGTAGAGTTAAGCGAATATAAGCTAAATAATTTATTTTCAATATTATGACTATTTAAGGTGTTTAATTCTTCGCTCTTAGATATGTATTGGTTGCTTGCAATGATCCCATTTCTGCAAATATTTTCACTACACAAAAATGAATCTTCAAAAGATTTACTGCAAAAAGTGTCATTATGAGAAAAGGTGCCAGTAGTCTGTATAGTTGATATGATGCCCAAAAGTGTAATTACTATAACCGGTATAATTGTTTTCAATTTCTGTGCATATTGGGAAAATTGAAAAGTTCGCATCTTTTTTACCAAAAAATTAGGATACTTCTATGCTTTTAGCTCTCTCTAAAGAACAGACTGTTCTTACACAAGAACAATAAAAACAGCAGTCAATCAATATTTGCAGTAAAAAAAATCGATTCTTTAACTTAGATTTCAACTAAATACTTTTTAATAGTAGAAAGGCGAAGGCGCCAACGGGTAAAGGTAACTGCAGTAGGGCACCTATAACAATTTGGCACAACCTTGGTGCTATCGTTAATGTTGCTTTCTGCGGTTCACTTTAGAGAGAGGATGAACTCGTTGAGCCTTCGCCTTCATAATAACATACTTTATGCTTTTTAGCTCTCTCTGAAGAACACTTTGTTCTAATTAGCAGAACAGCTCGTTTGCATGCTTACTTTGTAATGTATTTATGTGCTCGTTTAGGTTTATCCTTTTAGTTTTATCTTTTGATAGGCCTTAAAATTGTTTTTATTGTTTCATATTGGGAGGTGTGAAGGAGCGCAGATTGAAGGATTATGCAGAGATTAGTCCCCCGTTGCTAGGGTTATTAAAAATTTGTTGCAATGTTTGTGGCTACATTTTCCTCCAATAGACCTTCCTGCGCTTTATTCCTTCACCAATACTATAATAAATTTTTGACTTTTAGCTCTCTCTGAAGAACACTCTGTTCCAAAATAAGAACAACATATTCTAAATCTTAGAACACCACTTACAGAGAGGGGTTGGTGGAAAAAGATAAAAGCAGTATTAGATTTTTGAATAAGTGGTGTTTTTGTTGACGGTAAAAATCGGAGATGTTGCCCCTGATTTTTCTTTACCTTCACAAATGGGTGATAATGTGACCCTTTCTGAGTACTTTGGCAAAACGAATATAGTGCTATATTTTTATCCTAAAGACGAATCACCTGGATGTACTAGGGAAGCTTGCAAATTCCGTGACAGTTATCAAGAACTTGTAAATCTATGTGCCGAAGTAATTGGAGTAAGTGCCCAAAGCATAGAATCCCACAAATCTTTCGCTACCCACCATGGGTTGCCCTTTCTTCTTCTAAGTGATAAAGACAACAAAGTTCGCAAACTTTACGGTGTACCAGCCAGTTTAGGTTTACTGCCTGGAAGAGTGACTTACATCATTGACAAAAAAGGTATAGTTAGACAAATATTCTCATCGCAAACTCAAGTTGAACGCCATGTAGAAGAAGCAGCAAAAGCCCTTAGAGAGATAGAAAAATCATCAAAATAAAAATTAGGTGCTATATTTGCTAAGCTTATATAATTCATTAAGCTTAAAACTTGAACCTTTCGAAACGCTTGAAGCAAAAAAGGTCAAAATGTACACATGTGGCCCTTCTACTTACCAGCGTCCACATATTGGCAACTATCGAACCTTTCTTTTTGAAGATATATTGCAACGTTACCTAGAATTTTTAGGTTATAATGTAACAAGACTTATTGCACTAACTAACGTTGAGGACAAGGCGTTAGCGCAAGCAAAAAAAGATGGTTTAAGTGTAGAAGAATTAACCAGCCGAAACGAAGATACTTTCTTTAAAGAATTAAAATTACTACATATCAAGCAGCCTGACTATATGGTGCGGGCATCAGATATAATTGATCAGACTGTTATACTAATTAGCCATTTAATGACCAAAGGTATAGCATACAAGTTTCACTATAAAGGTGCCGAAAACATTTATTTTAATCCCCTTAAATTTTCCAGTTTTGGTAAACTGGCCCATCTAGATATGAATAATTGGCCAAAAACTAAGCGACGTTTCCATAAAGATACATACCCTGGTATGCCTTGGAACAAGGGTGACTTTATTCTTTGGCATGGGTGCAAAATTAATGAAAAAATCTGTTGGAATACATCAATAGGAAGAGGCCGGCCAGCATGGAATATCCAAGACGCAGCCATGGTGACTAAGCATTTAGGTTATTGTATAGACATAGCTTGCGGTGGCATTGATAACATAATTCGGCATCATGATTACACTTTAGCAGTTGCTGAAGCAGTTTCAGGAAAAAATTTTGCAAAATACTGGCTGCATGGCGGACATCTATACTTTGATGGCAAAAAAATGTCGAAAAGTAAAGGTAATATTCTTTATATTGAAGATTTAATTCAAAAAAACTACAATAGTCAGCATATACGGTTCTTACTTATTTTTGGTGCCTATCGAGAAAAACTCAATTTTACATGGAAATCTTTAGAGCAAACAAGCTTAAAGCTTGACAAATTAAAAGGTATGATCACCGAACTGCAAAAAGAAAAATCTATTAATTCTGCCGCTCGGGCAAATACTCTTACTGCAAATATTCTTCTTTTATTTCAACAACACATGAATGATGACTTAGATGTCGAATCTGCATTCAAAGCAATATATACTGAAATTCTTAAGCTTTATAAGGCATTGAAAAAAGGAAAGTTGAATGGTGCTGAAGCCAACGCTGCAATAATTGCATTGCAAAAAATTGATCAAGTTTTGCAGGTTCTTTTCTAACTTTATTGTACTGTTCCAACTAGTTTGACGCGGTCTACATTCTCAGGACCATGAGGTGCTATGTCTATTTCTTCAGTAAGATCCTTGCCAGCTTGATGCGCTCCAAGATGATCCCCGCCTAGCCAAAATGCGCTATCAGTCACATCGTAGACTTTTCCTTTAAACGCAATATATGCTGGATTTCCGTCATGTCCATTGAACTTCGCCAATTCTTCTATAGTGAATTTTTTTTCTTCTCCCAAAAAATTTCACCTTGATGTTTCTTATCTATAGATACTTAATCTAAATATTTAGGAATTACGCAAATGGTTATCAAAAAATAGGTGATTAGTTGTAGATTTCACCTATGCCCGAATATTCTTGTTGGTCAACAGCTGATGATGCACTATATTGGGCAACTATGTGGATGTTGCCCGTAGTAGTTTCTAAGGTTACTTCAAAGTTGCTTGATGCTGGATAATTTCTTGAACGAATAGGTGATTGGAATCCGTCAAAACGATTAGCATCTAGTGTTATTTGTCCTGTGCTGGTGTGAGACGTTATTTGAGCTCCGACATTTTCGCCAATTTTCATGTCCAAGTTGACATTACCTGTTGTTGTCTGAGCGTTTAATGACACATTTCTTCCAAGATTTGTATTTTGTGAAACTTGAGTAGTTACTCTGCCTGTTGTTGACTTAACATTTATTGTAGTATGATCCGAAACGTTTGCGTTATTCCACAATAGCTTCGCGTTGCCGGTTGTTGTTGAGATGCTAACATCTCTTTCAATAGTAAAGTGGCTGGTAATATTTGCTTCAACATTACCTGTTGTAGTTTGAAGATTTAGCCCTTGGAAAATTGCAGTGCCGTCAACTTCATTCATAGTAATGTCCCCAACATTTGTTTTTATATCAAAGTTTAGAACTGCAGAATAATCTACATAAATATTGCAGGTCACTTGTAAATTCATTACTAATGGCCAAATATTTTGCTTAGCGATTTCACCTTTTACTGTTATTGCCTGATCTGCTGTTTCATTGCTTACCGTAAGCTCTATAGGTGGATCTGACGCGAAAATTCCAACTGTACCTTTAGCGAACATGTCAACCAACACCAGTTGGTCTGGCAAGTCTTTGATGAATACATTTACGTCCGCTACATCAGCATCAAAATCTATATTCATGCGGTTGATGTTTGCCTGTGAAATTGTGTATGACTGTGTGGAGTCCACCGGCCTTATAGGAACTAAAGTGATAATTGATAGCGTTGCTATAAGTAATATTCCTACTAAAATTGCAGTTGAAAATTGGACTGATTTGCGTTCTTTTCTATGGGTAGCTGCTTTATTAATTGGCGGAGGTGCTGAAACTGGTAACTCTTCTACAGGTGTGCCGCATTTACGGCAAAACCTTGCATCTTCATCTAGCTGAGCTCCGCATTTTCTGCAGAATGGCATAATAGTAACCCTCAGTAATCCATTAACTTATCCGGATTTAAACATTACATGATTGCATGTTAGTTTTGTAGGGTTATTCTTCGATAAAAAACATATAGTTGAACACATATAGCATGTTATCGAGGAAAGCAACTGATGGTTTACTGTAGGAATTGTGGAGCACTCTTACCAGACGATGCTCTATATTGCCCTAAATGCGGTGCTGCCATTCACATTCAAGAAACACCAATACCACCTAATCCTTCTCAATCACAATACTCCTCACCAATTGCACCTGGACTAAAATTAGCAAGCTGGGGCGATCGTTTCGTTGCATGGTTGATAGACGTAATAATAATTGGAATATTTGTGGGTATATTAGATTTGGTACCTGGTTTTAACTGGACACCACTGCCCTTTATCCCTAGCTGGATACCTTTTTTCAACATCAGCATAGGTGGGATATTTTTCTTCCTTTACTGGATGATAATGGATGGAAATTATGGCCAATCTTTGGGAAAGATGATTATGCACATAAAAATTACCCACCTAGATGGAAGTCCAATAAATATGGGTGCAGCTGCATTAGAAAGCTTTGGTAAACAGTTCCTGCTACTATTAGACTTAGTGCTAGGCATAATTCTTTACCCAAATAGGCAGCAAAGACTCTTCAACTATCTATCTGAGACTATAGTAATACGCGAATAGACATCAATAACTGCTATACACTATTGATGGTTACCTTTTCTTTCTATTTTTAAAAACTAAAGATGCAACTACCACCAGCAATAGTGATGCGATAACTGCAGCTAGCACTATTTGCCATGAAGTATCTGAAGTCCAAACAATAGTAACCAACATGTCCACGTCTGCATCATCTACTGATAATATGCCTGACGCTGGAGAAGCTGCATAACCTTCTGGTACTATAATTGTGAACGTGTAGCTGCCTTTTGATAAATCAAACGATATGCTATTAGTCATATCTGTTTTCGTTAGGTTCTCTAATATAACTCCCCAAGTTGAACCTTCAGGCAAATCCACAGCAGTAAACGTAGCTGAAAAAGTATGCATCCCAATCGCATAAACATAATGATCATATGAGCCAAAATAAACTACCCCATCTGATACTGCCGGAGATGAAACAACCAAGTTACCTGTTAAATAACTCCAGACATATTCCCCATTTTCAGCATCCAAAGCATATAGGCTTCCATCATGAGATCCAACAAAAACCATCCCTTCAGCAACTGCAGGTGATGAAGCTACTTCCCCTCCTGTACCAAAGCTCCAAAGATATTCACCAGTTAATGCATCTAATGCATAAACAAATTTATCTCCTGATCCAACGTAAACTACTTCATCTGATATTGCCGGAGATGAAGATATAGCTCCCCCAGTAGGATACATCCAAATGAACTCACCATCTGTTGCGTTTAAGGCGTATATGTTTCCGTCGTAGGAGCCTACGTAGACTA
>CAYSWL010000022.1:16121-25055 GCA_964434745.1 uncultured Candidatus Bathyarchaeia archaeon
CCATCTGTTGCGTTTAAGGCGTATATGTTTCCGTCGTAGGAGCCTACGTAGACTATTCCGTTTGCAACTGCAGGAGAAGAAATAACCACATTACCCGTAGCATAACTCCAAACTACTGTTCCATCTACTGCATTTAAAGCATAAATATTGTGATCGTTTGAACCTATGTAAACTCGACCATATGCAACAGCAGGTGAAGATAAATGAATCTGATCACCAGTAACAAATTTCCAAATCAACGCGCCATCTGCTGCATTTAAAGCGTAAACGCAAAAATCTTCTGACCCTATATAAACTACGCCTTCTGAGACAACCGGTGAAGAAACTACTGCAAATCCGGTAGTGTAATTCCATACTTTTGTTCCATCTGTTGCGTTTAAGGCGTATATGTTTCCGTCGTAGGAGCCTACGTAGACTATTCCGTTTGCAACTGCAGGTCCAGAAAGCATCACCATATCATTAGTTGAAAAGCGCCAAATTACCTCACTGGAAAATTCATCCAATGGCATCACTCCTGACGTTGCGTTTAAGGCGTATATGTTTCCGTCGTAGGAGCCTACGTAGACTATTCCGTTTGCAACTGCAGGAGAAGAATCTACCACTGCCCCTGTTGCATACAACCACTGCAAATCACCTGTAGCTGCATCTAAAGCATATAGGCTTCCATCCCACGATCCTACATACACATTTTGATTCCACACTGCAGGCTGAGAAATAACCGCATCTCGTGTAAGAAAACTCCACAAAAACTCGCCAGTCAACGCATTTAGGGCATAAATTTTGTTATCATATGACCCTGCGTAAACAATGCCTTCTGAAATAGTGGGTGCGCCAGCCACACCACCACCAGTTAGATAAGTCCATGATAAATGACCATCTGAAGCATTTATTGCATAAACTTTTGCATCCATTGATCCAGAATAAACTATGCCTTCAGAAACTGTTGTACCTGCAAAAACAGGACCCTCTGTTCTATATTTCCAAACAAGAGTACCATCTAACACATCTAACGCGTAGATATGCTGATCGTTTGACCCTACATATACAATTCCGTCTGACACTGAGGGTGTTGAAACTATCTCGTCCTCAGTTGTATACTTCCATATCAGCGAACCTGAACTTGCGTTGAGAGCATAGATAATATGATCCTGCGATCCGACAAATACTGTTCCGTCAGCTACTATAGGTGAAGAAAGCATTATTTGTCCACCTGTTTGATAGCTCCATATAAGTGCACCATTAGAGGCGTTAAACGCATAGACGCTATGATCTTCAGATGCTGCATACACTAAGCCTTCCGAGTATGCTATTGCTGAATCCACAAAATAACCTGTTTTAAAACTCCACACATAAACACCTGTGGTCTTATTTAAAGCATAAACATTAAAGTCTTCTGAACCAACAAAAACCATCCCTTCAGCTACTGCTACAGGCGATAAAACATTAGCACCTGTTGTATAACTCCATAATACCGCCCCACTAGATGCATTTAACGCGTATACTTTATCATCTAATGAACCAAAATAGACCACTCCATCAGAAACTATCGGTGCATCAACTGGTCCTCCAGTATTAAATGTCCACAAAGTCTGATTAGTTTTAGGCGCTGTCGTACTTGACCTGCCGGTGTTCATTAGATTCTGATGGAACATAGGCCAATCATTTTCATTTGCCTCTAATTTTGAGCTTTCAAAACCGCCAACCAAACTATATATCCCATTAGAAAAACATCCTAAGAACACAGCAGCTAGCAGTAATGCAGCTAAAGTTAAACTAATTAACACATTTTTACACATTCTAATCCACTATGCTCTTGTGGTAAGGCAATTATTATTCTCCTCTAAAGCCATCGCCGCATTTAATATATCCTAATATTTGATAAAAGAATTGCCCAAAAATAAGTCCCAAATTATAAAACTTTCAACTGTTCACAATAAACCAGTATGGTTAAGTGAAATTTCGTATTCAAAATCATAATGTTAATATTTTAAAAAAAAATGCAAGACAACTTACTATAAATAGGCTGGTAGTTCACTCTAACTGGATATGCATCTCAAAAAAATACTTTAAAGATTAACATGTTTTTTACTATAATCAGACTATAAGTATGGTAGTTAAAGTTCAATAATTAAGCAATTAAGTTAACGCTTGTTAAATAATGAGCTATATGTCTCTGTAGCTTAATCAGTGTTGATAAAATTGAAAAATTAATAGTTAACAATTTTTTCAAGCATACCTGAGATAGCATACATCAAGAAGCTTATGTATACGGGCTATTTTTTCTAATTCGTTAGCTGATCATTTACCGTCATTATTAAGTAATAGACCTTATATCATTGTCATAATTAATTTAAAATGTGGTGAAAGTTTACGCCTGAAAAAGTTTTAGTTACCTCTGCTTGGCCATACATTAATGTGACCCCTCACTTAGGTAATTTGGTTGGTTCAGTTTTATCTGCAGATATAGCCGCTAGATATTATCGTTTACAAAATTTAGATGTCTTATTGGTTAGCGGTTCAGATACTCATGGTACTCCAATAGAAGTTGAAGCCATGAAAGAAAAAATTTCGCCTAAAGAATTGACAGATCGTAATCACACTAAAGTAGCTGAACTATTCAAAAAATGGGCGATATCTTTTGACAATTACACAAGTACTGAAAGTTCTGTGCATAAACGGTTCGTGCAAGAACACCTAATGAAAATTTACAATAATGGCTATATTTTTAGTCAAGAAACTCAGATGCTCTATTGTGAACATGATCAGCGGTTCTTGCCTGATAGATTTGTAGAAGGTACGTGTCCTTACTGTGGCTATGAGAAAGCTCGGGGTGACCAATGCGATAAATGTGGCAAACTACTAGAAACTACCCTGCTTGTTGAACCTTATTGTATTATATGTCACAATAAACCAGTAACAAAAATAACTAAGCACTGGTATATCGACTTATCTAAATTCGCCGAACCTTTATGCAAGTTTCTTGAAGAAAATAAACAAATACCCCTTAATGCAAAAAACTTTAGTCTTAACTGGGTAAAAGAAGGCCTAAAACCTCGTGCTGTAACACGTGATGTGGAATGGGGTATTCCTGCACCTTTTCCTGGTGCTGAAGGTAAAACAATCTATGTATGGGTAGAAGCGGTTCTCGGCTACATATCTGCTACAATAGAACAATGCGAACGAATAGGACAACCTGAAAAATGGCGTGAATATTGGTTTAACAAAAATGCCCGAACCTTATACTTTGTCGGCAAAGATAACATTCCTTTCCATACAATTATTCTTCCGGCATTACTGCTAGCTTCAGGTGAAGATTACAACTTACCTTGGAACGTGTCTGCAACAGAATTTCTCCAATTCAAAGGTGAAAAAGCTAGCAAAAGCCGAAAAATCGGAATATGGATCGATGAAGCTTTAGAGATGTTTCCTGTTGACTATTGGCGCTTCTTTTTAATTTCTACTAGACCTGAAACAAAAGACACTAACTTCAGCTGGGACTTCTTTATTGAAAAAATTAACGCTGACCTTAATGATACATACGGCAATTTCATCCATCGTACCTTAACTTTCATTAACTCTAAATTTGGTGGAGAGATTCCATCTGCAGAGCAGCTTGATACTGATGACGAAAAAGTTTTAGCGATTGTCCGTGAAAAAGTTGATCAAATCGCAGACGAACTAGAAACAGGAAAATTGCAATCAGCGGCAAACACGCTTATCAGCATTGCTCGTACAGGTAATCAGTATCTGAATGAGAAAGAACCTTGGAAACTGCTAAAAACAGATCCGCCTAGAGCTGCCGCAATATTTAACGTTGCAGCACAAATTGTTAAAGCTCTTGCAGTAACGTCAATGCCTTTTATGCCTTCAATAGCTGAACAAATCCGTCAAACCCTTGGAATATCACATATACTCTATAAGCCACGTTGGAATGAAGCAACTGAGCCTTTAGAAACAGGACATAAAATAAATGCGCCCAAACCCTTATTCAAGAAAATCGACGTAACTGACACTGAGCTTGACAATCAACTCTTGCAAATAAGAGCTAAAAAAGCCGCGGCTGCCTAATTATGCAAATCAAAGCTGATCTCCACGTCATAATGTAATCATTTAATAGCGAGGTTCTCCTATAATGCTCATAGGAGGGGCTTCATTTGCGAAAGCAGCTTAAGGGCTTTCAGTTCATCAAAGACACCGACGCGCACATGGCAAAGAAGATGCGCCGCTGCCTCGACCACATGAAGGAGCAGCCAACTAAACTTTTTACTTATGATGAACTGATACCAGCCATAGGCTACAAAAACGGGCTAGCCGACAAGAAAGCTGCCCAAGTTGTTTTGTACCGCCTCAAAGCCAAAGGCTTAATCAGGACAGTTAATGACCTCTACGAGTGCCCAGCCACAAAGATGCGCAACAGCCGCATCGAGCAGTCGCCTGCAATTCAGCAGTGGCTTAAGCGGCTTCGCAGCAAGGAGACCAAAGAAAAGTTCCTCTACCTTTTCCTTAAGTTCGTTGACTGGGTAAAGCAGAAAGGCTACTTCGACTCGGCGGACGCTATGCTTGTCCACAAGCAAGACGCCCGAACCGATAAGGACCGCTATCAGCACATCAACATGGCAGAGGACTACCTGCTAGAGTGCCCACTGAAAGCGGGGCAGAAAAAAAGCACCTACACAGCAATACGCAGCTTCTATAAGCACAACAAAGCCGAACTGCCAAGCTACCCTATCCAGTTCACCGACCAGACCATAACGCCAGTGACCATCCAGCAGCCCATCACCCTTGATGAGGTGCGCCAGTTGCTGGCTAACGCTGAGCCTCGCGAGAAGGCGATTTTTCTTTGCCTTTTGCAGTCGGGCATGGACCGCTCAACCTTGGCAGAGTACTTTAACCTGCACTGCTGGCAACAAATCGCCCAGCAACTTGGCAGCGAAGACCCAGCCAACTGGGATTTGAGTAAGTGCCCAATCCGCATAGATTTATGCTGAATAAAGACGCGAATAACCTACCACAGCTACCTTTCGGTGGATGCGGTCAAGGCGCTGCAGGCTTGGCTTAACATGCGCCGAACCCTCACAGGTCAGCCCATGCGCGCTGGCGAACCCATCTTTATTTCGCCCCAGCGCAACCCGATAAAGAAGGCAACCATAAGCGAACAGTTCAACAAGCTAGCCATCCGCTGCGGGCTTGAGCACAAAAAGTTTGGCAAAGCCAGCGAGATACGCTACCGCTTTCATGCCCACGAGCTGCGCGACTCTTTCCGCACTGTCTGCACGGTGTGCGGCTTGGACTACCCAGTTGCCGAGTTTTTCATCGGTCACAGCATCGACAAGCTAGGCTACGACAAGTCGCCCTCGGTGTATCCTGAGCACTTTCGGGGGCAGTACGCCAAGCTCGAAGCCATGCTCAACATATTCTCAAGTCAGGGGGCTGGGCTAAAGAAGCTTGAGGCGCTGGAGAAGACACTTAATGAACGAGAGCGCGTAATTCAGGCATTAATTCAGAGCGGCGAGCAAAGGGAAGCTGAGCTTAAGGCGTTAAATGAAAAGATGGAAAAAATTGAGGGCTCAAAGGAAAACTTGGCTTTGCTGCTCCAGCGCGTAATTGAGCTTGAGAGAAGGCTTGAGGGCAAAGAAGGCAATACGGGTTAGCCAAACATAGGGCACTTTTGCCGTTTTTAGCAGATAAAAGAGGCTAATCTATTGCACAGGCGACTCTACGGCAAGGATAGTGTTTTTGCTCGTTTGGCTCTTATCTGACCTTGATTGATACTAATTGTAAATCTACAAGTAATAGGCGTTGTGGCTAGTTTATGTTAAATTTTTCTTTTGGCTGTGTTATGCCGCGTTTTAGGGCTAAGAAGACAAAAAACTGCGTACAAGCTGCTATGGCTGCTGCCTTTAATCCTGCAATGCTGCCAAGACCTGCAAGAGCACCTCCGCCTAGCGCGCTAAAGAAGGTAACCGCGCTAGTGATTGAAGCATCAATGAGAGCATTTTCCCAATCAAACTTTTGCTCTACTAGGTCAACTTTGCTTGCACAATAGACTATAAAGCCCCTAACCGTTAAGGTAGGACCTTTTTTAAGTACCTTTAAGTGGTTTACGCATCGACCTTTAATTGTTAAGGCTGGTTTTGCCAAATCTAAATTTACCCCCTTGCCAAGTATGTCCTGGTAGCTTGCTTATTAGAGAGGCGAAGGGTTTGCCAAATCCACTTTTACGCATTAAATTTACATAATTCTAATGGCAAATCCAGCTTTTCTGCTAGTAAGCTTTGGCTGTAGCGTTAAAACTAGCGAGTATTAAGCAAAAATAGCTTTAGCGAAAAACGCATTATACATAGAGCTATCCAACCAGGGTTGATCTGTTTTACTTTGGCGATGTTGGTTTTGTTTACTTTAACTTATCTCTCTATGTGCTAAACCTTCCGTCTTGCTTTTAAATTTTAAAGCTGCTAATGCGAACTGCGAGGTTGCTTGTCTTGAATGAGGTTGCAGGTTTGGATCTTGAAAAATTGCTAGCTTCAACGTGTAGGCAAAAAATCATAAAGGCATTTTCTGAATGCAAAGGCAAAGAGGCAAGTGTTATGCTTTTGGTTCGCAAAGTAAATGGCACATACACCGATGTGAACCGTAATTTGAAGATTTTAGAAGCCGAAGGCATAATCACAAACAACTACTATGGGAGAATGCGCATAATAAAACTCAACATGCAAAACCCCAAAACAACACTACTTTTACAAGCCCTAAAAACACTAAAAGGATAAAACCACCGCAGCTACTAGCAGTTTTTTGTCTTTTATTTTTTCCTCTTTTTATTTAGTGTTACGCTTTTTGTTTTGGACCTTATTATCGTGCTTTGTTTTTGTTGCTAGAACGCTTGGTTTAGATTCAGGATTTTGAAACGCCCCTTTTATTAACATATAATTATGCAATAAATTGCTGTGTTTTTGGTTGTAGGTGACTTGGCATTGCGGTGTTTATGCTAGATAGGCTTTGGCAAACCTTTCGTCTTCTATAAAGGGCAAAAGCGCCGAAAGAAAGCCTGTGATCTAAAATGTTTGAACAAATACAAACCAACCAAATATGCTGGAACATAAATTGGACGTATACATGGAGCCAAAACTCCCAAGGCGTTCTGTTCCTGCAAAATGGTGCAGCCATAAAACAAGCCGCTGGCATGTTTGAGGCTACACCAACCCAGACAACCCAAAACAGCACAGCAGCAAACGTGTGTGAGGTGAGAGCATGAGTGCTATTTTTAGTGATGGCTTTGAAAGCGGCAACTATAGTGCCTGGACTAATACAGCAGTCGATGGCACCTCAACTATAAGCATTGATGGCACAGTTAGACGTTCTGGAGTTAACAGCTCAAGAAGCATCATTGCAGGTAACGGCAACGACTGGGCATATTGTTACAAAGATATAACTGGTCAAACTGTTTTGTATGCGCGAACATACTTTATGCTCACTGCGCTTCCAGCCAACGGTACCGAAGTCCAAACCATATCATTCCACGGCACAGGCCAATTAGCAGTTGCTTCAATAGGCGTTACCAGCGGCGGATCAGCATACATTGGCCTAGCAAGCAGAAACGGCACAACCATGGAGTACAACGCTTCATTGCAGACTGTGTCTTTAAACACTTGGTACGCATTGGAGCTTTACGCAACCGTTAACGCATCCACCGGAGCATACGCGGTATATTTTGATAATGTCCAAGTTATCAGCGTATCGGGCAAAGACAGCAGCCAATACGGAAACATCACCCAGGTCAGGTTTGGCGCAGTCTACACAGACAGTACCTCAGGGCTTACATTGCGCATAGACGATTGCAAAATAGATGATGTCTACATCGGCCTTGAAGCTTTTACCGACCTTACAGTTACGGGCAATTTAACTGTTGGTCAAAGCGCCACCATTAACAACCAGCTAAACACCAACTACATATACCCAGTAGGAACAAGCAGTAACATACTAGTTGGAACCAACCTGACAGTTGCAGCTAACGCGACAATTAACAACCAATTAGCTGTCCAAGGAAATGCAACATTTGACCAACAACTACAACTGCTAAGTGAAGTACCACAGCTTACCAACCTAGAAATCATTAACGATGTCTTCGGATTTGATAATGGCTTATTTAGACCCGATCCGCTTCCTATGGGTGCAAGCATACTAAACTTTAGAGACACCGCTACAAACCAGTCGGCTAACATGTTTCTGATTCTAAGCTCAGAAAACGAGAATGCGCCGCTTATAGCAACTGATCAGGGCTTCGTTATTAAAAAAGACTTACAAGCAGGAGGCTTTATCAGTGCTGCTCAAGGCCAGCTGTCACTTGGTGGCGGACTTACAAGCCAAGTTGATCTGCCGACGATTAAACTATTCCTTTCAAATGTATCGCGCTTAGGCGGAAGTGAAGCTTTCAACATACCACCAGTTCCAAGCGGCGACACTCGCCCCACTAATCCTGAGGACGGACAACTGTTTATATGGACTGTTGCAAACCCACCGAATCCAGCAAATACTCTCTACAAGTGGAGCGATAGTATAGGAGATTGGATTTCTATGGGTCCAGCCAGTGATTTTGCTGGAACCTATGATACGCTACGATTAGTCCTAACTAACGGAGAAGACCCTGCTAACATGAGCCTTGGAACCCTATATGCTGAAGATGCATTCGTTTCAGAAACATTAAACATTGCAGGGACATTAAACGTTGCAAATATTCAAGCTACAAATGCTCCTGATCCAAACATCATTACTACCTACAGCGACATTGCACCACCAGAGCCTAACGCTTACAACCTCGGCAACAACACGAATTACTTTAGTGCTGTCTGGGCTAACGTCCTCCTATACCACACTACAATAGGCAGCTTTGACGCTATAGATGACCTTGCAGTGCTCAAGAAAATTAAAACCATATCT
>CAYSWL010000023.1:0-24888 GCA_964434745.1 uncultured Candidatus Bathyarchaeia archaeon
AAATTCGCCATAAAATTGCAATAATTAGTGGAAAAGGTGGCGTAGGTAAGAGCACAGTAACTGCAAACCTTGCCATGGCGTTTGCAATGCAGCAACCTACAGCCAAAATCGGTATACTTGATGCAGACCTACATGGTCCTTGTATTCCTAAAATGCTTGGCCTTAAAGGGCGAAAGCTAAATACCGGTCTAAATGGGGCAATTTTTCCAGTCACAGGCAATCTAGGTATAAAGGCAGTTTCGATGGACTTTATTCTGCCAAATGATGAGGCACCAGTAATTTGGCGTGGCCCACTTAAAATGAGGGCTATTCAACAGTTCCTTTCAGATGTAACTTGGGGTGAGCTTGATTATTTGTTTATAGATCTCCCTCCTGGTACTGGTGATGAACCTCTAAGTATTGCACAACTAATCCCTAATCTATCTGGAGTAATCATTGTTACTATGCCCTCTGAAGTCTCTCAAGCAGTTGTCAAAAAAGCTATTACCTTTGCTAGACAAATCGGGGTTCCGATAATTGGCATAGTTGAGAATATGAGCGGTTTTATCTGCCCTGACTGTGGCGCAAAAATTGACATCTTCAAATTTGGCGGCGGCAAAAAAGTTGCTGATGAAATGGCAGTTCCCTACTTAGGTTCTATACCTTTGGACCCTATGATTTGTACCAATTCTGACGAAGGGCTTTCTTTTGTAGCTGAAAACCTCTCCTCCCCTGCTACTAAAGCTTTCGTAGGGATAGTTAAGAATGTTGAGAAGTTCCTATTTGGTAACAAATCAACAAACGGATATACTGAACCATCCAGCAACAATCAATGTAATGATGATTCCAATTAGGGATCATCCAAAATAACAATCTAATACGACTCATAGTAAGAAGGTAATAAAATGAAAATATGTGTAAGCGCAGTATCCGATAGTATGGAGGCACAACTGGATCCTCGATTTGGTAGATGCCTCTATTTTGTAATTGTAGACTCAGAAACAATGAATTTTGAGGCAATACCAAATGCTGCATCAAGTGCAACAGGTGGTGCAGGTATTCAATCAGCGCAAACAATTGCAAATAAAGGCGTCAAAGTTGTCATAACTGGCAATGTAGGTCCCAACGCGTTCCAAGCATTATCAGCAGCAGGCATAGAAATTGTGACAGGTGCATCTGGAACTGTCAAGACAGTTATTGAGGACTACAAAAAAGGCAAATTTGGAAAAACTAACGGTCCTACAGTCGGCGAACATTTTGGTATGGCTTCCAGCCATAATGGAGACCAATAAAAATGCATAAAACTACATCCAAACCAAGATGATATTAAATAAAAAAGGAGGTGACGCTTTGTGAATCGCGTTATAGTTCCCGTAAACAATCAAGATGGTTTAAACTCTCGTCTTGCAGAACATTTTGGGAGAGCTCCCTATTTTACCGTGGTTGATTTCGACGAGCATGGTGATGTTGCAAATGTTAAGACTGTTGCCAATATGGGAGAACATGCTGGAGGTTCTGGGCAAGCACATGATTACATTCTTGAGCTAAAGCCAAATGCCATTATTGTTAATGGCATGGGGCCAAGAGGTATAGAGACTTTTAAACAATCTGGTATTGAAGTACTAAAAGCCAATTCAGCTCTTGTTAACGATGTGATAGTTGCATACAAAGAAGGTAGTCTTAAAAATCTAACTGCTGGTTGCGAACACGCACATCATCATTAACCATTATGTTTCTGGAGGAGTAAAAACGGCAAAAATTAAGGACGAAAAAATGAATTTACTACTTGAAATGGGTTATTCTAGACGCGCTCTTGGATTTTACATAAACAATGTTAATCTAGGAAGAATGGAAAAACCTAGTATAATTACTACTTTTCTTGGACCATGCGGCGATTTAATAAAGCTATACCTAAAGATAGATGAAAATGGAGTCATTGAAAAAGCCAAATTTAGTTATTTGGGCTGTATAGGTTCGGCTGTATGTGGCTCTGCGATGACTACGCTCCTTAAAGGCATGACTATCGAACAGGCAAAAACGGTTACGGAAAATGAGATAATAAAAGAACTTGATGGTCTGCCTAATTCAAAACTTGATTGTGCCAAATTATCTATACGGACTTTGAAAAAAGCCATTGATGAATATGAAAAATTAACTGATCGAATAACCCCAGTTCCAAATTTTTTCAAAGACAAAACGAAGGAAAATTAATATGAAAATTTGTGTTGCTAGTGGAAAAGGTGGCACTGGAAAGACAACAGTTGCCACAAATTTAGCTCTTTCAATAGATGAGCCTGTGCAACTTATTGACTGCGATGTCGAAGAACCAAACGCCCACTTACTTTTACATCCTGAATTAGAAAAAACTGAACCAGTTTACACAGAAATCCCTCTTATAAACAGGGCGTTATGCACCAATTGTAGTGCCTGCTCGCAGTTTTGTCAATTTCATGCAATATTTACAACTGCTGAGAAAATTCTAATCTTCCCAGAGCTTTGCCATAGTTGCGGCGGCTGCGCTAAAGTATGTCCAAGTAAAGCAATTACTTGGGAAAAATACAAAATAGGTACACTACACTTTTCCACAGTAGATGATATTGAACTTATTTACGGCGAGCTTGAAATAGGCAAACCTATGTCTGTTCCCATAATAAAAGCAGCCAAAAAATACATGTGTCAAAATGGGCTAATAATTCTTGATTCCCCCCCTGGTACTTCTTGTCCCTTCGTAGAAACTGTGCGTGGCAGCGACTTTTGTATACTTGTTACCGAGCCTACTCCTTTTGGCTTACATGACCTAAAGATAGCTGTTGAGGTTTTACAAAGAATTAATGTTCCTTTTGGGGTCGTTGTTAATCGTGCCGGTATCGGTAACGCTGAATTATATGACTACTGTAAAAAAGAAAAAATCACCATCTTGTTAGAGATACCCTACCAACGCCGGATCGCAGAACTCTACTCTCAGGGTATGCCTTTCAGCTTAGAACTACCTGAATGGACAGAAAAATTTCAGACATTATATAAAAAAATTAAGGAGCTAACTAAGAAATGAAACAACTTACCATTTTAAGTGGCAAAGGCGGTACAGGAAAAACAAGCATAACCGCTTCTTTTGCAGCACTTGCTAAAAATGCTATCGTTGCAGATTGCGATGTAGACGCACCTGACCTTCATATGCTTTTACATCCGCAAGTGCTTGAAACACAAGAATTTCACGGTTCAAAACTAGCAGTAATTGATGAAAATAAATGTACTCAATGTGGTGTATGTAGAGAAAACTGCAAATTTGACGCAATAACCTCTAATATTAAAGTTGAAGCCGTCGCTTGCGAAGGATGCAATGTATGCGTAGTAGCTTGCCCTGAAAACGCAATTACTTTGGTTGACCGAGTTTCTGGAAACGCATACATATCCAAAACTAGATTCGGTTTTATGTCTCATGCCTTGCTTATGCCTGGTGAATCTAATTCAGGGAAACTTGTGACCTTGGTTAGGCAAAATGCTAAAGTATTGGCTACAAAAAAGAACTCTGACTTGGTATTAATTGATGGGTCACCTGGAGTTGGGTGTCCTGTGATTGCTTCGATTTCAGGTGTAGATGCCGCTTTGGTTGTTGCTGAACCTACCTTATCTGGAATACATGACTTAGAACGTGTGCTGAATCTGCTAAACTATTTCAAAATTGTTCCATTCGTTTGTATAAATATGTACGATGTTAACACTGATAATGCTAATAGAATCCTAAATTACTGTAGCGAACACCGTGTTGAAGTAGTTGGTAATATACCATTTAGCCCCGATGTAACCAAAGCTATGGTTAATGGAAAAACAGTTGTAGAATACTCTCCTGAAAGTAGCGTAGCTGAAGAAATATCAAGTATCTGGCAGAAAGTATATTCACTTCTGAACCGTTTAGGTACATAATTTTCAGTACGCTTACCTTATAGAATATATTGGATAGAGATTAGGCTTGTTTAGTTGAAACCTAAATGAGCATAATATTATTTTTCCAACATTTTGGCCTACTCAATAGGTTGAACTAGCTACGCTAAAGAAGAAAAAGTTTAACGCTGTTAAAGCTATCGTGTGCCAAGAAATCAATACTAAATTCAAATGCGTTTTTGATAAGCTCGATTTGGTATAAAATAATCTGTGATGTCATATGATGTTGCTAAAAGATTAACTAATGTTGCGATTTATGTTCATGGTTTTTTAAATGCTCTTCGAATTTATCAACGCGTCCTTTTAATTCTTTTACCTGCGTTTTTAGTTCTTCAATTTCACTCATTTAAAAATCACTAAATTAATCCGATGTAACAAAATATAAAAAGATTTCTTTTTGCATTATTTACGAGAAATTTTGCTGCCTCGCTGTTTGTAAAATGTCTCTACAATTATCAGCTTTTTTGTCATATGGGTTATTTTTTCCAGTTGACTATGATAAGTTTGTAGAAGGGTTAAAAATGGCACAGGCTTTTTTGAACCTGTGCTTTACTTAGCGCAATTTAATTTCTTGTTTTGCATCGTTTTATTGTGTTGGGATTTTACTCTATAACTGCGGCGCCGGTTTTTGTTAATGCATACTTGTTTTGTATTTCTTCTACAAAACCTGCATTTTTTAGTTCTCTTAATCCGCTTCTTACTCGAAACAACGGTTGACCTGTTTTGTTAGAGATTTCTTCTGGGCCAAGTGCTTGTTCTTTTAGAGCTTTAAGTGTGATATTTCCGGTTTCTGTGGGTTTTCCATCTGGTGATATGCAAGGCATATTAACTGCTCTCTGGGATCTTTTTGGTGCACAAATACCAATCTTTGCATTCGTATCCTTGTTTAAGTCTTTCTTCAACTTGTTCAATTGTCGTAGGTGGTGGAACTACAACTGGGTCGCCTGGTTTCCAGTTTGCAGGCGTAGCTACTTTGTGTTTGTCAGTTGTCTGTAGTGCATCTATTAGCCTGAGGATTTCACTCATATTTCTACCTGTAGTCAGCGGATAGTAAAGCATGGCTCTTATCTTGCTTTCAGGGTCGATAATAAATACACATCGAACGGTCTCAGTTTTACTTTGCTCGGGGTGAATCATGCCAAATTTTTTGGCTACATCCTTGTTTAGGTCTGCTATTATTGGGAAGGGTATTTTCACGCCCATTTTTTCTTCACAATTTCTTATCCACGCAATGTGAGACGAAACACTATCAACACTTAATCCTAACAGTTCAGTGTTTCTTTTCTTTAGTTCATCATATATTTCTGCAAAAGCCATGAACTCGGTGGTGCAAACAGGGGTGAAGTCAGCTGGATGTGAGAACAAAATGAGCCATGAGCCTTTATAGTCTGAAAGTCGTAGTGTTCCCTGTGTTGTTAACGCTTCAAAATCGGGGGCTGTCTGACCAAGTATTGGCATTCCTAGCTCCTCTTTCTTTACTTCTTCGACCATATGTTTCACCTTTAAACTACGTATTATGTAATGTTTATGTTCAATAAAAAGATTTTAAGATAGTTTATTTTATAAACTCTGGTTAGATTTTATTAATTAGTGTTTTGTGCCTGATGTTGCTTGGTTTTTAAATAATGTTTGTGATTCTTAGTTTGCTTATATTCTGGGTAATTTTCTTGTCTAATGATTTTTTCTGTTCTAACATACAAAAACAGAAGTATACTAAATAAACATAAACTATTAATATGGTTTATCTATTAAACTGTCTGTCGTAGGTCTGCCGTGGGCTTGAATCTGGCCATCCAAGTGACGGTCTTGAAGCTGAATTGGCTTTGGGCAGCATACTGAAGGCGAAATCATTACAGTGCTTTCGCTACCCGTAGATACTCCCCAAATATCTCGAGAAATTCCATAGCCAATTTTGCACAAAGGTCAAACGAGTTCACGGCAGAGCTCAAAAAGAAGTTTAAATATATTTCAGAAGGAAAATGTATGACTCGTCGAATAGTAATCCCTGTAGAAGATAAAACAGGTATAGATGCATCTTTAGCCCAACATTTCGGGTATGCTCCCTATTTTGCCGTAATAGACTTAGATGAAGAAAATAATGTCTTAAAAATCACTACTGAAGATAACCAAAGTGAACATGTCGGCGGCACTGGTCACCCTCATGAGCACCTTTTAAAGCTAGAACCAGACGTGTTCGTGGTGGCTGGTATGGGTACTGGATGTCTTATGAACCTTGTATCTAGCGGCGTAATGGTGCTTAAAGCAGCAGGCGATACTGTAAAAGATATCCTTAGCTTATTCAAAGAAGGCAAGCTTTGTGTACTGGAAGGCGGTTGCCAACACAACCACCATTAACTTCTTTTTTGAATATTTTTTAAATTCTTGAAACTTATATTGTTAATAAGCCGGAATATTTTATGAATAATGCATTAATAGTATATTCCTCAAGTACAGGAAACACTGAAAAAGTTGCTTATGCCATACAAGAAGGCTTAGAAAAAGCTGGCGTAAAGGTTTTGCTAAAGAAACCTGAAGATGCGCAATCTGTAGATTTTTTCGATTATGATCTTGTATGTGTTGGATCACCTTCTATACAGTGGCATCCGTCAAGAGTTATTGATGATTTTCTCAAAGGCAAACTATCAAGTTATCGCCATCAAGATGTTATTAAACCGAATGCACCGAAGGTTCATGGAAAATATGCACTTATCTTTTGTACATACTCTGGACCACATACAGGACTCGCTGAGGCAGAACCTGCAGGAAAGTACATGAGTCAATTCTTTGAACATCTTGGCTTCACTGTAATTGATGAGTGGTATATTGTTGGCGAGTTTCATGGTTCTGAAGAAAATAGCACTAAAGGCAGATTAGGTGATATCCGAGGGAAACCTACTAAGCAAGATCTGTTGAAATTAAAAGAAGCCGCAAGACAGCTTGCTAATAAATACTAACATACCACCTATCTGTCTGTATACGAAAAATTTTTTTCCTGTTCTACTTCCCATTAGCTATGCATGTTTATCTTGGCTTCTTTAAGCTTTTAAATCTCAATCAAGTATCCAATAGGGTGAGATGGCTATGGTGGCTTTAAAAGTTGAGTATGACGTTCCAGATTGGAACCAGATATACACTTTACTGATAAAGCAATCAGAACGCATTTGCACAAGTGGCTTTAGACCCGATATAATAGTCGGTGTATGTAGAGGGGGCTGGATTCCAGCTCGTGTTCTGTCTGACCTTCTTGATAACCCAAATTTAGCAAATGTTGGTGCTGAAAGCTATTTAGGTGTAAGTAAATCTAAAGAGCCAGTTTTGACACAATGCGTGTCTACTGATGTCAAATGCAAAAAAGTGCTTGTCGTTGACGAGATTGCTGATTCAGGAAAAAGTCTCCAACTCATAATTCATCATCTGCAAAGTCAAGGTGCTCAAGAAATTAAAACAGCTACTCTTTACTACAAGCCTACTTGTGCGATAAAACCTGACTTCTATGAGAAAGAAACCCTGAATTGGGTAATTTTTCCTTGGGATACAAAAGAAGTTCTTCAGGAAATTTATGCTCTCTACAAGGATAACAAACATTTGCTAGCTAAACAAGCCGAAAAGCTAGATGTTGCAGGCGTATCTAAACATCTCATAAATAAAATTTTTATCGAGCGATTAGAGGCAGAAACATGTTAAAACATTTTTTAGAGTACGGTAAATGTGTTGAAATCAGTGGTTTTCATAATGTATTCATTGAAGATACACCCAAGTTTCTGTCTGTGCTACATGATGATTTACCTAAAAATGTTGAGGTTCAACTGATAGATGCTGACCTTGTGGCAAGTTGGCAACATGTATACTTTGCTATCTTAAATGCGCTCATGGCGCATGCGACTCACCATAATATATCCAAAAGTCTTGCTATCGAAGTTGCACTTTACGCCTCAGCACAGCGACAGATAAAAAAAGCTATTACACTTATAGGAATAAAACCTGTATCTAAAAACATAGCTGTTATCCTAATAGGCGATAATCCAAAAGTGGTACAGACTGGGCTTACTGCTGTTAGCATGCATATTGGTGCACAACCCAATGAATCTGTTCTTGAACTCTCAGACTCTAAGATTTGTAGAATAAAAGATGTTTTTGGAATTAGTGGAGTGGAACTTGGAACTTCTAAGTCAAATAACGTCGAGCAGACACTTATAGATCGTGTTATTGAACGGGTTGCCTTACTTTCAACTAATATTTAAAAAGTAATTTTTATCATTTGCTCCTGGTGGTTTGGAAATAAGGCTGTTTTGAATGGGAAAATGGGTGTTTAAAGCCTATTTTAGGGCTTATTTTGTAGGGAAAGCTGTTTTTGAGGATATCTTAAGCGTTTTAGTAGCACATTAACTAACAATTTGTTAGTTATAGATGTAGTTTTTATCTTTGCTATGCTGTAGCGGGGAAGTAAAGTTAACCAACTTCTGATATACCTTTTTTGTGCACTGTATTTCTATTCAACAGTTTATCTGTGCAACGGGGGATTGGGAAAATTATAAATACGCACAACTAAGAAAATGTTTAGTTGCACGCTAGGTGCACTATTAAAACAGTGGTGAAAAAGGAAAGTGAAAAAAAAATAATATTGAATCTATGATATTGTTGTTAAGTCTATTTACTACACTACTATTGCCTCTATCAGTTAGAACCACTGAAGCATCAAATGCAAGCCTTTCCTATGCCCCTAACTACGCCATAGTTGGTCTTGATGTGGAAGGAGAAGTAGAAAACTCAACTTTAGTTGTCAACTACATTAAAGAGTTATTTGATAACATATTGAGGAGTGAATAACATGAAATACGTATTAGTAAAAGCTATTGGAAGTTTAGTTCTTGCGCTAATGCTGCTATCGTTGGTAATGCAAGTTACATTAGTGCAATCGGTAACATCAGATGCTCCAGAAAAAACAATGCAAATACTAAAAGATGTCTTGCAAATAGACATAGAAAAATACGAGACAGAACTAACACGCTACAACACAAGAACGCCTGATCCATATAGCTCCATCCTGCCTGATGGCATGCCCGATACAACTGTAACATACACAATTAAAAATGATGGCAATGTAGGCACAGCTTACGGCATGTTCAAAAATAATATATTGACAAGTTGCAGATTTAGCATTCCGAACGCTCAAGTTATCTATGCTCAGCCCATTGAGAATTATGCTAAAGCTGCTCAAGGCATTTTAGAACGTTATCAAGAATTTCTTGGCGACTCAAGCCTAACTGACATGATAGAAGCAACAGAAACTGTTAAGATAGATGCAATAAAAGCTGCTGATACTCTAAATGATACAATTTTAACAGCTATAGATATGAAGCTTGAAATAAAGGCTGCTGAGCATAGAACTTCTTTCCTTTGGATGCACACATTTAATGGCGTAGACTACAAAGAAGTTCTAGTCTCCTTTGAACCCTCACGCATTAATCTTTATGAGTATGGAAGTCGATACAAGATAGGTAGCACTGAAGTAGCAGTTTCAGAACAACAAGCTATAGATATTGCACTTTCATACATAGAGAACGACTACTCCTATAATGCCGTTGGCGGCACAGAGGAAAATAGAACAGTAGTTAAAGTAAGCGATTTTATAGTAGATATGGACCGTATTGAGACTCGTATAAGTGCATCTGAGAGGGCGGATGGTCTTTTGTATCCCAACTGGAAAGTTACTGTTGGTCTTGGTAAGGGATATCCGGGTAATGTTTATGCAATATCTATTTTTATACAGGCAGATTCAGGAGAAATCTTTGATTGCGCAGCAGAAGCCGTAGGCGGATACATCGAAAATGAGCCTTCCCCAATAGCCACACCTTCAGCTTCGCCGTCAACTTCGTCTACACCCGAACCTTCAGCTTCAGTCTCACCTCCATTTGAACCTTCAGCTTCGCCGTCAGCTGAACCTTCCACTGAAAATAGACACTCGACATTAAACATAACCATCATAACGATAGCATCCATCGTGGCAGTGTTAGTCTCAAGCGGTGCAGCAGTGCTGTTTAAGAAAAGAAACAAATAACACATTTTTCCTTCTTTTTTGTGTCTTAAGCGCGTTGCCATGTCCCGATATTTGAAATGAGGTAGTTTTCTGATTTTGTTTTACCCTACTCTATGAATATGCAACATTCAAAAATCCGATTTTAACTATAGAAAGAGTAAACTAATTAATTTAGGACACATAGCGCACTTCTTGGGAAGTTTCTTTGCTAAGTTGAGCATATTCCCATGTTCCCCGCGTTTATGTTAGATTACGCATACAAACATGCAAGCTCATATTACTAAAACGCTTAAAATCTGCTCAAAAACGGCTCTCCCCAGAAAATAAACCCAAAAATAGGCTTTAAACAGCCACTTGCCCATGAAATTTAGGCTTATTTGCCAACCACAAAGGAGCAAATGATGAAAATTTAAAAAGTAATTACAGCATCTTTTCTTTCATCACTGATATACATTGAGAAGGCTTTATCAACGAAAGCCCTGTATATCCTCCAAGCACTTCAATAAGCAGTACTTTGTCTGGATTTTTCAATTCAACTTTATTTTTAACATCTGAGACTACTGCTTCAATCAAATCACGGCTATGTATACTCGTGAATCTTTTCTCTACTGTAACTCTAAAAGATTCATTTTCGTGCAATTTTGCAAAGAGTTCTGCTCCTGCAGATTTTACAGAGTCAAGGTCAGTCTGGACGACTTTTTCAATAGGTAAGATGCGCAAGGAATATCTAAATTCATATGGACGTTCTTGTAGCATGCTACGAAGCTTATCAATAGTTTCAATAGGGTCCAAAGAAGTTTTCGCTACAACCACACCTCTGATGCCTGCCTTATCAACTTTAGGTTCTTTATCGCCTAATTCTTTAAGCAAGAACGCTAACTCATGACACATCTGTCTCTCATTACCGCGCATTGTAGTGGCTAATATATTAAAGTTCGAGAGCAACTATTTCAAACTCCGTTTAGGGTGAAGTGTAATGAAGCTTATTTGTTTTTGTTTCTCTAAAAATAATTTTTCATCCTAATGGTAACCTAACTAAATGTGACTTTATTTTATAGCTTGCCAATTTAGGAAAGATCTCTAAAGGATGTCCATAATTATTTTACTTTTGAGATTAACTTTCACTTAGTTCTATAAAATCCATTTCATTGTGCAGAAGATGAAAAACTATGTTACAATTCAAATACTGCTTTATTACACTTTTTCGCTATGAATGACCTGTAGATTTATGCTTACTTTTTCATCGTAGACTTATTGTTAGATGAATATTATCTATCAATTGAGCGGTTAATAATCATATTAAACAAAAACTTGTGTTGCTATTTGATAAAATTATTGATGTGCTGTTTTTTTAGGTCAGATTGGTTTTTGGCTTGTTTCATTGCTCTTGCGAGCTCCTAGCCGTCGCCTCACATCATCCCTACTTGAATTGGTGGGCTGCAAATTTAATCATTATGTAGATGAAAACATCTTTTATAGAAGAAGCAACGCAAAAGTCCTTTTGCAAGCATATTTTTCGTTCTAACATACGACACTTGACGAACATAAATCTTTAAACTGTTGCAAAGCAAGGTACAATTGCCCTGAAAAGGGAGGTGAACACGAGAATGATATACTATGAAGAAGATGAAGAATGGGAAGAAGGCGACGAAGAGGAATGGGAAGAAGAAGAATGGTAAACACGTTTGAGGTAGATTTGGCCTAAACGTACTTTTCTTTATCTCTACCTATCTGTAAAATCTATTATGTTTATTTGACGTTTTTTCGGGTTATTATTTATTACTTACTTACCGCTTTCATATTCGCGACCAGCTATGACTCGCATTGCCGTAATGGATTACGAAAAGTGTAAGCCAAAAAAATGCAATCAAATGTGTGTAAAGTATTGTCCTATGGTTCGTAGCCGAGTGGAAGCTATACGCTTTGAGGACAATAAAATAGTGATTTCTGAAAAATTATGCAGCGGCTGCGGTATATGCATCAAAAAATGTCCCTTTAAAGCAATAAGCATCGTTAACTTACCAGATGAATTAGATAAGGATTGTAGTCATAGGTTTGGGCCTAATGCCTTTAAGCTCTTTAGGTTACCTATGCCCTCAGCTGGCACAGTGTTAGGCTTACTTGGTCAAAACGGTATTGGCAAAAGTACTGCTCTCAAAGTTTTCTCAGGTGAAATCAAACCCAATTTAGGTAACTTCCAAAACCCGCCTGACTGGAATACCCTAATCCAATTTTACAGAGGTTCATCATTACAGGAATACTTCCAGAAACTTAGTGAAGGTAATCTCAAAATTAGCCATAAGCCTCAATATGTAGACCGTATTCCCAAAGCAATCTCCGGTAAAGTCAGTGATTTGCTCGAAAAAGTTGATCAGCGTAAAGCACTTAGTAATCTTGCAGAGGATTTGGAGCTGAAAAAAATTTGGGATAGGCCTTTAGATGTACTTAGTGGTGGTGAATTGCAGCGTGTAGCAGTAACTGCCGCTTTATGTCGCGAGGCAGATGTTTACCTTTTTGACGAACCCACGAGTTATCTAGACGTCAAACAACGTCTTGAAGTTGCCAAAGCCATACGTAGCCTTAAAGATATACAAAAAACTGTTATAGTAGCTGAACACGACTTAGCTATCATTGATTATCTTTCTGATCAGATATGCGTATTCTATGGCGAACCTAGCGTCTACGGTGTAGTTTCCCACGTTCATGGTGTGAGAACTGGAATCAACATATACCTTCAAGGTTTCATACCTGATGAGAACATTATGTTCCGTAAAGAACCAATAGTATTCCACGAAAAACCCCCTGCAGTATCAATACTAGGCAATGAAATTTTACTTAAATGGGAAAAAATTGAGAAATCATTCAAAGATTTCAAACTCACTGTGCAGCCAGGTGAAATTCGCAAAGGAGAAATTATAGGAATACTTGGACCAAACGGTATCGGCAAAACTACCCTCGTAAAAATCCTTGCAGGTATAGAAAAGTCTGATAATGAGCAAAAATTCGGCGAATTGACTGTTAGCTATAAACCGCAATATATAGCAGCAGATTATGCTGGCACCGTTCAAGAATTACTTATGAATGTGGCAAAGGAGAACTATACTTCGAGCTGGTACAAGACTGAAATTCTCCAGCCACTACGTGTAGAACCTTTGTTAGACCATAATGTAATGGAACTTAGCGGCGGTGAGCTTCAAAAAGTTGCAATTGCGGCTAGTCTATCTCGCAAAGCTGATTTGCTTCTTCTTGACGAACCAAGCGCATATTTAGATGTCGACGAACGATTGAACATGGCCAAGGCGCTACGCCGTATAGTTGAATCCCACGGTGTTCCAGCATTTGTAGTTGAACATGACGTTGTCACACAAGACTTCTTAGCTGATCGACTTATGGTATTCAATGGTGAACCAGGTGTCTCAGGTAATGCAAATCCGCCTACAACATTGAGAAAAGGAATGAATTTATTCCTTAAAGACATGGCTGTAACATTCCGTCGAGATTCAATAACGCGAAGGCCTCGAGTAAATAAAGAAGGTTCAAGACTAGATACTATGCAGAAAGAAATCGGTGAATATTACTATACTCGTATACGTACCCAACCTGACACTAAGCCTGATACAAAATCTACGCCTAAAACTAACAACAAAATAGACTAGGCCTGTCAACTACTTGATAGCAATATTTTCTTCATTTTCTTCCTATTTAATCAAAATTTTTAATACTTCTCTTTGTTAGCACCAACCTATTTGTAATTTGTGATTTTTACATTTATATTCCCTTGGTTCAGGTTAAATTCAAAGTGTTAAAATCATTTAATAAGCAAGTTGTTTTTGACACTTTGGACATAAAAACTCTTGGAGCGCACTATTTTTCTTGCCTAGTAATAGGTTCTTTTTCTCTATTTTGCGTAGTTAAGTTAAAGAATAGGCATAACCATATGCGTAGATTAATTAGAGTATAAAATTAGATCTTCGGTGAGTTATAGCGTGGCACAAGCAACGTTTGAAGAGATGAGTGCGTCTGACTTCTTCTATCGGAACCGTGACATAGCGGGCTTTACTAATCCTTCTAGAGCCATCTTCGTAGCCATACGCGAACTCGTCGAAAACGGGTTGGACGCAGCTGAAAGTCAAAAGATTCCTCCTGATATTTATGTCCGGTTATCTTTTGAGGCTGAGGCAACCAAAGATACTCAGATTTACAAGTTACATGTCGAAGACAACGGCTCAGGCATTCCTCCAAGGTTTATTCCTTCTGCTTTTGGGCAAGTTCTTTACGGATCAAAGTATAAGCTTAAACAGACGCGTGGTACCTTCGGTTTAGGTGGTAAGATGGCAGTCCTCTATGGACAAATTACCACACATCAAGCTGCCCTGGTTACCTCAAGCACCGGTGAATCTAATAAAATCTATTCTTTTAAGCTGATGATTGACATACAGCGCAATCGTCCCATTATTCTTGACCGCAAAGTTCAGATTAACAAAGAAAACTGGCATGGAACAATAATTGAGTTCAATATTGAAGGCGACTACTTGCGTTCTATGCCTAAGATTTTAGAGTACTTTAAGCAGACAGCAATGGTAAATCCTTATGCTAATATCACCTTTGTAGACCCAAAAGGTCGACTCTATAAGTGGACTCGTGCAACTACGCTAATGCCTGAACCGCCAAAAGAGACTTTACCGCATCCTTACGGTGTAGACGTAGAATTGCTCCAACGTCTCATTATGATTACTACAACAACTTCTATGACTGAATTTTTACGTACCCATTTTCATCGCGTAGGCGGTATTACGGCTCAAAAGTTTTTAGAGTTTAGTCAGTTAAATCAGAATAAGAATCCTAAAAAACTTACACATGAAGAAACTGTCAAATTAAGCCAAAATCTCAAAAAATTCAAAGAATTTTTGCCACCTGATGCTAGTTGTCTTTCTCCGTTAGGAGAAGAATTGCTTAAAGCTGGTATCATGAAAGAGCTTAAGCCCGAATACTTAGTTGTACATCAGCGCAAGCCTTCAACATATGCCGGTCATCCATTTGTTGTAGAAGTAGGTATTGCTTATGGTGGAAATGTTCCTAAAACAGGTGGTTTTGTTCTTTATCGTTTTGCTAACCGTATTCCTTTGCTTTATGATGAGGCTAGTGATGTATCATTTCGCGTCATAAGTTCTATGAATTGGCGTAGGTATAAAGTGCAGCCTGAAATGCCTATCGCTATATTAGTTCATATATGTAGTACTAAAGTTCCCTACAAAACAGTAGGTAAAGAATTCATTGCTGATCGTGCAGAAGTACGAAGAGAAATTGCAAATGAACTACGCGAAGTTGCCCGTCAGCTTGGTCATTTCCTAACTCGCAAGGAACACGTAAACACAGAAAAGAAGCGTTTGAGTATATTTGCAAAGTATTTGCCCCGTATAGCTCAGTTTTCTGCAATGTTAGCTCGTAAAGAAAAGATTCCTGATGTTGATAAATTGTTAAAGAGTGTGCAAAAGTATGGTGCAGAAGAAGAATAAAAACACCATTGCCAAAAGGCAAACTGAAGTTATTAATAGCCTGCACAAGTTAGGCTCTGAAATTTATGATCAATTGGACAAAGGTGTTTTCCCAAATCTAAATATTCCCAGCCGATCAACCGAAAACATAACCTATGATCCAAATGTGCGTCAATATGTATTAGGTGAAAAAATTGTTAACAGAAGCGCACGTAATATACGCCATATTCGACCCTTTACACAACTAGCTTGGGTAGCGATGTTTTCTAATGAACTTACTACCCAACGCAAAACCAGCACTTTAAGAGATGTTTACTATTCTGCACAGGCATACGAAATGACCTTCAACGATCAGCAAGAATCAAATAACATCATTACTGACTTAGAGACTGCTACCGGGTATCCACGAGAAGATTTCCATATTTTCCCCGAAGAACGTAGTGCCATCTTCGGCGACATGACTATCGGTTATACCGTACCTGGATATGAAGGCAAAACACTTGACTTAGATAGCCATCCTGACGGTGTCCTTGTTGGGCCGGCATTAACTTCAGCAGAATTTGTTAGCAGTAGAGCTGACAAAGTTATAGCTATAGAGAAGGGTGCACTTTTTACTCGATTTATTGAAGAAAGGGTTCACAAAAAACACAATGCTTTGCTCATCAGTTGTGGTGGTCAAGCTCCAAGACAGACTCGAAGCCTTATTCGTAGGTTACATGATGAACTTGAAATGCCTGTCTACATATTTACTGACGGTGATCCTTGGGGAATGCACATTGCTCAAGTAATTATTTCAGGTTCTGCAAATGCCGCTCACTTACGCGAACTCAATACTCCTGATGCAATTTGGAGCGGTGTGTGGGCTAGCGATATTATTGAATATAAGCTGCCAACTGACCCACTTGACGAAGTAGACATTAAACGGTTATATGAACTGCAAAGAGACCCAAGATATCAAAATGACCCTCTTTGGCAACGCGAAATCAAAACATTTCTAAAAATAAAAAAGAAGGCCGAACAGGAAGCTTTCAGTCGATACGGCCTTACATATATAGTCGACGAATACTTGCCAAAAAAACTCGAAGATGGTGTTAAAGAAACAAAGAAAAAGAAGTAACCGTAAAAACCATATGTTTTACTAATTTTGTTTCTTTTCTTTTCGATTTTTCTTTTTACTTCTAATTGCGAAAATTATCTATCAGCATATGTTTTGTACTGTGTGAATAGTAAATTTAATTTTAGCTACCTAGGGAAGAGAAATTTAAAATACTCTGTTGTTTAATGTAGCATTACAATAAACGTGTAAATAGCGGACTGATATGGCATGAGCGAAGAAG
The DNA here is from genome assembly GCA_964434745.1 of uncultured Candidatus Bathyarchaeia archaeon. Classification (GTDB taxonomy): domain Archaea; phylum Thermoproteota; class Bathyarchaeia; order Bathyarchaeales; family Bathycorpusculaceae; genus JADGNF01. Next base: position 16,791 of record CAYSWL010000023.1, read on the forward strand.
TATCATTCTGGACAAAAATTGCAGAGAAAATGCTAGGTATAATACTTGTATTAATCAGTGTATTGATGCTTTACTTCACAGCTACAAGCACTAATGTACTAAATGTGTTTTCAGGGGTCTTTGGCTTTTTAGGTATTTTGGTTTTAATTGCTGGCGTATTCCTTCTAATAGCCAAAATTCCTGAATAAACAATTTTTTTCCATTCATATTTCAACTCCAGATTTTTATGCCCTTCTTAGGGTATATTTGTTCTCTGCATATTGTAATGTTGTTTTGACCGAAAAAGTATATGCCGAAGATAAGATTCAATGATTTACGCGAGTTGAATTTAATAGTAACTTTCCACATTGGCGATATGATCTACATAGGTTAATTGTATGTTTGCAATAGGGCACTTCGCTTTAGGTTACCTAACAGGCAAAGGCGTCTCTAAACTTTTAGGCGTTAAGATAAATCTTCCTCTACTTCTAGTTGCATCCGTACTTCCTGACATTGACCTAATTTTAGAGTATTTAGAACCCTCACTATTGATGCATCGTGGTCCGCCACATTCAATTATCACGTTTACTGTGCTCATGGTTCCCTTCTTTATCAAGTATCGTAAGCAGGCTATTCCATATTATGTAGCATTGATGTCCCATTCACTTCTTGGCGATCTATTTACAGGCGGGTTTCAAATGCTTTGGCCTTTATCACAAGATTGGTATGCTGTACTAAACACAAGTGTTAGAAGTGTACCTAGTATTGTAGTTGAAATGATGTTGTTTACAATTGCCGTAGTTGCCATGTATAAGTTACAAGATCTGCAAGCTCTATTTGAGCCTGGCAACCATAATTTAGTTCTATTTCTTGCTTTTGGTGCAACTTTAGGTCCATTGCTTGAGCTTAATCAAGGGTTCGAGAGTTCTATTCCTGCACCTCTTATACCTATGAGTGTATTCTGGATAACACTATTTATCTATTCAATGCTCCTTGAATTATGTGCTAAATATAAACTTGTTTTTTTATCAAGGGTTCATGAATAAAAAGTTCTTACTTAAACAGTTTCAATTAAGATGCAAATACGTTTATCCGTTAAGCCTTATAGCGCTAATCTAACGTGTATATGCCTGAAAAGATTTAATTTAAAAATTTTTATTGCCACTTTTTGTTTAACGTGTTTATGCTTCAGGTAAATCATGTTTAATTTTTTCAAGGATATTACGTATAATTGATTCCTGTAAGTTAAGTGCCTTTGATATTTCTTCTATGTTAGTATTTCTTTCATCTAGTATAAAATGCATAACTCTTTTTTCATTGTGTGTTTTTTCCTGGGCGTTTAGTTTTTCACTTGCTTGTTGCATTACAAGATTTCTTATGCACAAAAGAACTCTTTTTTCATCTTCTACTTGTTCTAATTTTTCGTCAATATCCGATAGGAGGTTTGACAATGGTTCAATTTTTTGTATTTTATTATTTTGTTGTATTGCGGAAATTCTGTCTAAGAATTCTGATGCATCTTTAGATAATGTAGGTGGCAACGATTCAAATGTTAAGTATTGTTCATTATATAAGTGTGGGCCAAAACTTACCGTAAGATATGCTGATTTTTTAAGATAAAATAGTTTTCTTTTTGGTCCAAAAGGGCTCGCTGTTATGCTAGATCCTATGAAACCATTACGTTCCATAAGTGACAGGTGCATCGTTACCAACTGTTGTGCTTCGCCAATTTCTTTGGCTAATTCTAAAGCATAAGTTGGTTCTTGGCTTAAGCGTTTAATTATTTTTCTGCGTACTGGGTTTTCTACAATTTTTAGCATTGAATCGACTTTGGATGGTTCAGTCATAATTTATTACTCTGTTGATGCAAAAATAAAAGAATAGGGGTGGATAGGTGTGTTTATTTAATTTCGACCTTGTGGAGTTTTTCTTCAGGTTTTGGTTCTTTCTTTGGTATCTTTAGTTCTAGAATGCCATCTTTCATAGTGCCTTCTGCTTTCTCAGGGGTGACTTCTTCTGGAAATGCAATAAATCTTTGCATGGTGGAGTATGCTCTTTCCCTATACAAGTAATTTTTTTGTTCTTCTTCTTTTTCTTCTTTGTATTCAGCTTTGATAGCTACGCCGTCTTTGTTGATTTGAACGTCAACTTGTTCTTTGTTAAAACCTGGGAGTTCTGCAGTGACTGTGTACGATTCACCGTTGTCAACTAGGTCAACTTGGGCATATCTGGTTGGTAGTTTTGTCCACTGTTCAATTTCTGTCGTTAAAGGAAAAAACGGCTTCATTAAATCATCAAAGGATCTGCGAAACTCGCTAAATATGTCATCTATTCCTCTAGCTAATCCCGTTTGTTCGTGAGTTTTTACTAATGGGGTTCCACTTGTTGCTGGGGTTATGTTTGTTTTTCTTTTTCTATATTCAACCATGTATACCACCTCTATACAACAGTTGATTGTATAGATAAATTATGTTAGGTTTAAGTAAAATAAAAATTTTTTGCCCATAAAACCAGCCATCCTGACGAGATTATCCAGAAAGCTATAACATAAATGCTTCAAATTCGCAAACGGCAATAATTCTCAATAATAATATCTTATTATCCTCTAATGATTTATTAACCGTTAGCCTTATTATTTTAAGAAACAATTTGCCTGTTTATCAAAGTTAAAGGGGAAAATATTACAGATGCCTATTCGTCAACCAATTGTTTGCGTTCTTGGTCATGTAGACAGCGGCAAAACGTTGCTGTTAGACAAAATTCGTAAAACCAGCGTCGGCGCTAGAGAAGCTGGAGGCATTACCCAGCACATTGGCGCCAGTTTCTTCCCCGTAGAAACACTTCAGCAAATCATCGGGTCCTCTATTTCTACTATGAAAACTGGCATAGAAATCCCTGGTTTACTAGTTATCGATACTCCTGGTCACGAAGCATTTACTAACCTCCGTCGTAGAGGCGGCAGTGTCGCCGACATAGCTATCTTAGTTATAGATATAATGCGCGGCTTCGAAGCTCAAACATATGAATGCATAGAAATTCTCAAAGCCCGCCGAACTCCATTCATTGTGGCAGTAAATAAAACTGACCGCGTTGGAGGCTGGAAGCCTCAGACCGGAATGTCTTTCATGAAATCCTATGCAAAACAAGATCCTTATGTGAAAACAGATGTGGATAACAAACTTTATGAGATTATGGGTACCTTCTCCCGACTAAAAATTAGCTCTGATCGTTTTGACCGTGTACGGGACTTCACTTCAACAGTTGCATTAGTGCCTGTAAGCGCAAAAACTGGTGAAGGCGTTATCGAACTACTTATGGTTCTAATAGGCTTAACTCAACAATATCTAAAAAAACAATTACAGACTACTGAAGGCGCAGCCAAGGGCTCAGTTCTAGAGATTAAAGAAGAACCCGGATTAGGTCTAACGCTTAATACAATAATTTATGACGGCACTCTGCAAAAAGATGACCTTATAGTTGTAGGTGGAAAAGAAAAGCCAATTGTAACCCGTATACGTGCCATACTTGTTCCTAAGCCATTGGATGAAATGCGTGATCCACGTGATAAATTCTCTTCCGTTGATAGTGTTTTTGCAGCAGCAGGGGTAAAAATTGTTGCATCTGATATAGAAGGTGCTATGGCTGGCACACCGTTGTATGCCGTTGCTCCAGGAGAAACTCCTGAACATTATTCTCGTATGATAGAAGACGAAATCAAACGAATCCGTATCGCTAAACAAATTGAAGGCGTCATCATAAAAGCTGATACGCTAGGTTCTTTGGAAGCTATCGCGGAAATTTTAAAGAACAACAATATACAGGTGCGTATAGCCGACGTGGGTGATGTCTCAAAACGTGATGTCATAGAAGCTGCAGCAGTAAAATCCCGCGAACCGCTGCAAGGTGTAATTTTGGCATTTGGGGTAAAAATATTGCCTGATGCAGAACAAGAAGCTGCTAGCAGAGGTGTTCAGATATTCAAAGAGCAAATAGTCTATCATATGATAGAAAACTATTTGGAATGGGTAAAAACAAGAAGTCAAGCTAAAATCGATCAGGAACTTGAAAAACTCACTCGTCCTGCTAAAATCCAATTCCTCCCAGGCTATGTGTTCCGTCGAACTAAACCTGCAATATTTGGCGCAGAAGTGCTAGCAGGTACACTCAAATCCAAAGTTCACCTTATTCGTGCTGATGACGGTGAAGACATAGGAGAATTAAACCAGATACAAGACGAAGGCAAAACTGTAAGTGAAGCCACACGCGGAATGCAAGTTGCCGTTTCTATGGACAAACCTACAATAGGTCGACATATATTCGAAAAAGATATTCTATATGTCAAAGTTCCCGAGCACGATGTAAAAATCTTCCAGACAACATATGCTGATCAATTAAACGAAGAGGAAAAAGAAACACTACAACAATACGTTGTTTCAATGCGCAAAAAATCGCCATACTTTGCTTTCTAAACTCAACAACGCCTCCTTCTACCGGGAGGCTACCAAATTTGCCAAAACATTTCTCACTTTCCGACTTTTAATTAAGGCCTCGTTTACTGTACCGTTTTAGTAAAAGTTGGTTTTTTCTTTTTTAACTAATGTATTTTTAGAATTATATCTAAATATAAATAATGCTATTAATGTTGCCGGCCTCAGATGTTGTTGAGTAATTGAAAAATTTAGATTTTTGAAAATAAAATCAGTATCTTATAGATTAATTCTTATTATCAAGGCTGTTTTTGTCTATTCAATTAGTTATTAGGTTTTTAAACTGAGAAAAGAGACGTTTTGAAGGAATGCACTTATTACTTTGTTAGTGTTATCTCATGATTATTAGGTGCAGTAGTTAGTGGATAGTTTACGAGAGACGCTTAAACGTGAAAGTGTCGGTCCAATAATCCGCAGATTCTTTATCAATACTTTGTTTGATTCAACTTTTGCCTTGTTAGGCATAATTGTAGGTTCAGCGTTTGCTGGGCATGTGGGCTTAAATGTTATTGTTGTTACCATGCTCAGTACTAGTCTTGCTTTAGGCATTTCAACTGGAGTTAGCGTATATGAAGCTGAGAGCATGGAACAAGAACGGAAAATCTCTGACTTGGAAAAAGCATTATTTACTGATTTAACAGATACAAATATAGAGCGCACTGCAAAGTCAACTATAATCCTTGCAACCTTAATCAACTTCGCAACGCCGTTGTTCTCGTTCTCAATAACTATCACTCCATTCATTTTTGTTGCCATAGGTTTAATAGAAATTTTCGTTGCTGCCTGTTTTTCCGTTGTGCTAGCACTAAGTACTCTTTTTGTAGCTGGCGTATACTTAGGTAGAATAGGTAAAACAAACCCCTATTTGAAGGGGCTAAGAATGGTAATTTTTGGTATTACTGCCTTTGTTATAGGTTTTCTTTTAAATACTCTTCTATAGGTTGTTTGATGTTGGGGTTTGAAAGCAAAAAGAAGAGTTTGTTATAGGTTTTCTTTTAAATATTTTTTAGGTATTTAAGGGGGTGGTCTTTGTGAAATTTGTTTTACTTTTGATACGTTGACTTCATCAACACCTTTAACAGAAACACCGTTTTCCTGTAGAACTGTCAAGATTCCGCTATATTCAATGTTGATTCCTCGTACTGTGAGTTTTATAGTTTCAGTTTTAACATCAACATCAGTTACTACGATGTCGCATTCTTCGACACCATTAACAGAACAAATTGCCTGAGATAAGTCTACAAGAGACGTCTCACGGGATTTCAAAGCTTCAATAAGGACACGTCGAATATGAATAGCCATTGCGTTCTCCGCTTACACTATGAGATCTTTACTTAAAACTTTTTTTCCAATTTAATTGCTGACTATACCGTTAAAATACTCAAAGAAAAACAGAACTCAAAAAAAGCTTAGATATTGATTATAGTTAGTATTTAGCGATGCTTTTTAGAACTTTTAATCTAAAAATAGTTCTGCTTATCATTCTGTTTTATAGATTAAACAGAACATTTCATAAACAATATGAAGCCTATCGGTCTCCAATTGACTAACAACTGTTTACTCTTGTATACTATGAATTTTTTTGAAATATCAGCAATCAAAGCAGTTGTGACAAATCCTATCTGTGTTATTGCAATAATAAAAACCTCATCAAATTATGATAAATTTTGGAGTATGGCTTATAATTATAGGTGGCAATCAAATCAGTTTAATTTAAACTGGTGTATTTTGTGAAAAAGAGTTTAAACAATTGGTGCATCAAACAAGTAGGTTTATGTTAGGGTTAACGTTTATATGTTTGTTTGATTTTTGCATAAATCCGATCAAATAGCATTCTATACACGAAATAGAGGTTAATGGTATGGCATATTTAACTACTACAGGTTCAGGACAGCCTGTCTTGATCCTTAAAGAAGGCACAACAAGAAGTAGAGGCAAAGAAGCACAACGAAACAACATTATGGCCGCACGTGTTGTCGGCGAAGTGCTTAAAACAACACTGGGGCCTCGCGGCATGGACAAAATGCTCATCGACAACTTAGGCGATATTACTATTACAAATGACGGTGCAACCATCCTCAACGAAATTGAAGTAGAACATCCTGCAGCAAAAATGATGGTTGAAGTGGCAAAAACCCAAGATGACATGGTTGGCGATGGAACAACAACAGCTGTAGTCCTTGCAAGCGAACTGCTAAAGAAAGCAGAAGAACTTCTTGACCAAAACATTCATCCAACTATACTTGTAAGTGGCTATCGTAAAGCAGCTGCAAAGGCAATCGAAGTAATAGAGAAAGCTGCAGTGCCAATTGACATAGCTGACAAGAAAGCCATGCTCAAAGTTGCTTTGACTTCAATGGGTAGCAAAGCCGTCGGCAGCGCAAAAGAACACTTAGCCGAAATCTCAATAGATGCAGTCACCCAAATTGCTGAAAAACGTGGTGACAAAACAATAGCTGACATCGACAACATCCAACTTATAAAGAAGACAGGTAAAAGCCTCTTAGAAACCCAACTAGTTCAAGGCATAATTGTTGACAAAGAAGTTGTCCACCCTGGCATGCCAAAAATGAAAGAAAACGCAAAGATTGCACTACTTGACTCTGCTCTTGAAATTGAAAAAACCGAATTCAGCGCAGAAATTCGTATCCGCGACCCGACTCAAATGCAAGCATTCCTAAACCAAGAAAATACTATGATGCAAGAAATGGCTGAAAAAATCAAAAAATCTGGTGCAGATGTTGTATTTTGTCAAAAAGGCGTCGATGACATGGTTCAACACTTCCTATCACAACAAGGTATCATGGCAGCAAGACGCGTAAAAGAATCTGACATGGTAAAACTATCCAAAGCAACAGGTGCAAGAATAGTCTCTGATTTAGATGATCTTAAGGCTGATGACTTAGGTACTGCAGGCAAGGTTGAGGAACGTAAAATCGGTGACGATAAGATGATCTTTGTCGAAAAATGCAAAGATCCTCATGCAGTAGCTATACTCCTACGTGCAGGTCTTGAACGACTAATCGACGAAGCTGAACGAGCAATGACTGATTCCTTATCAGTAGTAAGTGATGTTGTTGAAAACAGTAAAATCGTTGCAGGCGGCGGCGCAGTTGAAATTGAGGTAGCCAAAGAATTGCGTAAATACGCTAACAAAGTTGGCGGCAGAGAACAACTTGCAATCGAAGCTTTCGCAGATGCAATGGAAATTATTCCTCGTTCACTAAGTGAAAACGCAGGCCTAGAACCTATAGATGTACTCGTTGAACTTCGCAGTGCACATGACAAAGCAGACGGCAAATACCAAGGCGTAAATGTATTCACAGGTAAAGTTCAGAATAGCATCGACAACGGTGTAATTGAACCAGCAGTTGTAAAAGAACAAGCTCTAAAGTCAGCAGCAGAATCCGCAGCTATGATTCTACGCATTGACGATGTCATATCTAGCTCAAAGCCAAAAGGCGCTCCAGGCGGTATGCCTGGCGGAGAAGAATAAACTTCCCCTTCCTTCTTTTCTTATTTTAGCAACGCTAATTTTATTAAACCAAACACCAATAACTACCAGTTTATTCTCTATGCTCCGGTAGTATAGTCCGGCCAAGTATAGTGGCCTCTCGAGTCACGGACCCGGG
>CAYSWL010000024.1:0-24603 GCA_964434745.1 uncultured Candidatus Bathyarchaeia archaeon
GGTGGTTCCTTTTCCATCATAGATTTAAGCCATGACATATTCAAACACACCTTATCTTTAGGTTTGTGACTGTCGGTTTTTATATTGGAATAGATATTTAAACTTTGACTTACTGACGAAAAAACCTAATAATTCTCACCATACAAACAAGGAAAAACTAAGAAAATAAGCTCAAGAATAAAAAAAATCAACGACGTACCGCCAATAAATTTGCCTAAATTATCACAGAATAAGTCAAACCAAAAAATATCCAATTAAATAACAGCAAAATCATTTTTCAGAAGATTTTCGAAGGATAAACAAGATCAAACTACGACCCTATTAGAGAGTATCACTTGGTTGAGTAGTTGGCGGTTGAGTAGTTGATGGTTGAGGAATCTGTGCCATGTCATTTTGAGAGGTTTGTTCAGGAATAGAATAGTAAGCGAATATAAACAAGCCTAAGGCCATTAGAAGCAATAATCCTATCGACACAACTGAATTATTAAAGATCACCGCAGGACTTCCGCCAAGGTAAGCTGATGATTTTGTCACCACAGCTAAAGCCGTCATAAGTAAACCTATTGCCGCTTTCAATTCCTGCCTCAAAGATATTGACTCCTATATTACGTAATCAATAGCAATTAAAATAATTTCTGTAGGCAAATTAACATGTACTCCTCTTAACGGGTATAAACTTGTTTCAGAATAAACCCAACCTAGCTGACTTTAAAAGCACATTTTCTCATATGGCGCCTATATAATATAGTTTAAAATTGTATATATAGCATCAAATCACAACCCGAAAACAAACATTAATTCAGAAAGCTATGCACCTACTTAGACAACAACTCATCAACCACTGCGCCATGACTGCTACATTCTTCAGATGATCATTGAAAAAGCATAATCAAACAAAAAACGAAGTATCTATTAAATTCTAAATACGCCATTGCCCAGTATTAGATAGGAAATTCTCGATCACCCAGCCGAGAGGGAAAAAGCAGTAGCATAATTATAAAATAAAAGAAACAGCGGTTAACGGGTTGTTCTAGCTACTTTGAATATGGCCACTTCTTCATTTACAAATACAAGACTAAATAGAGGATCGTTTCTGAATCTATATGTGACTTCAGGGTCACGAACTACAATGTAAGAGATATTCCATTCGGATAAGAACTTTTCATATGAAAATGTGTCAATTGGATCAGCTGCAATAGAATTATGGTAAGATTGGACATTGTTTGATAATATAGCGTATATATATTCTGTGCAGGTTTCATCTTCCAATTTAATAGGATCTATTTGGAATGTGCCGATGAACATTTCAATTTTTTTAGTAGAATTGTTATTAAAAGTATACTGCAGATGAGGTGGTTGAGAACTTTCGCCATGTAATTTATTTATTGTAGGTTGATTTTGTGTAAAGATTAATTGAGCACCTATGTTTAATTGTTCATCTATGAATGCGAAGTAATTTGTCGCTTCATAATATTTAGCGTATTTTGCATCCAGATAAAATTTAACCCAATCTATGGAAATGCCCTGGTGGGTAGGTTCTATTGTAAAGGTCATATTTGCAAATCTTACACCCTGATATACTGTTGTTGTCTGAAGAATAGTAAAAAACGAATTAGTCCTAGCGATAACAATTGTTGCGCTCTGGTTATTTTGCTCAAGGTACATATCAGTTAGAGATAGTTCTGATATGCTAAAATTGTAAAGTTCATTATTGATTCGGTATTGAACCATAATTTCTTCAGTGTTAAAGTGAAAAATTTTGTATGGAAAATATGAGTTTTCAATTTTTGCTAAAAACAAAGGGTTATATCGTCCAATATGACCACCGTCTTCTCTGACTTGAATTAGACCGTTATCTAAAAGAAAATTTGTATCGAGTAAGTATCGTACATTTTTTGCAGGTTCGTATTCACGTGAGACTATTAGGTACTGTGGTTCTTGTCCGCTTAATGTTTGCCGTTGAGTAAAGCCTGGGATCCACCAGCCATAAACTGAGTCAGCAGCAATAATTGAACTAGGTGAAGTGTAATTTTTAATCCACTCCATTGCCTCGTACGATGGGTCATCCATAATTTGGTAAAAACTTTGCATCTCAATACCTTTAGATGGCTCTAAGAACAATGATGATGAAAACAAAGAGTAGATTAGCAACACAATAACAAAAAGAACATAAAGAGGTTTATGAGATAATGCTGGACGCATAAATGATAATAGTTTATGTATTATACCTCTATGATTTGATGATGAGGCCATTTTGAATAATTTAATATCTATAGCTTTAGCGAAGAATCCTGAAGTATAATCGAATACTACTCCGAATAGGATTATTACAGGCAAATAAACAAAATATCTGAACCGGTTATAGTCAGTATAAAAACCTATCAGGTGACTTTGAGAACCTATTGCAGGAATTAAAATCCACAATGATAAAAGAAAAGCGGATATCGAAAAAAACTTACCAGTAGATTTTCTTAAGAAGATAAAAATCAGGATTACATAAAAAATCAATGGAAATATAAAATCGATGGCAACACTTTGGGTTGAAATTGTTGCAAGCCTAACATCGACAGCATCACCAAATAAGCCGCCTTGGTTGGCATTTAGAAATGTAGGGATTGCTTGCATTATAAAAGGTGAAATAATAATTGCCCCAATAATAATTGGCAAAATCCATAGAATTGGCTGTGTTCTTTTCATGTCAAATCTTTTAGCAAAAACCAATGCGATAATCACGGTGATAAAAACAATTGTAACAAATATGGCAGCGCTAAGACTGTGAGTTAGAAGTATTGAACCTGATATTAGTGAAGTAAGTACAAGATAATTAGGCAAAGAAAACTTTGCTTGTTGTAAGAAAATATAGAAAGTCAATGGAATAAGCATTAACGTTACAACGTTTGGATAGCCACCCCACATTAGCATTTCGATATCGAAACGCGCAAAAGCCACTAAAAAAGCAACAATTAACGCTGCAGAAGTACTCCACACTTTTTGAGTTATAAGAAAAGAAACTAAAACAATAAGTGAAGAAAAAAGAGAAGCTACTAAAGCATGAACCAAACAATCTGGAAAACCAGTAAGCAACATTATATAAGAAACAAAGATGTGGTAACCAGGAAATGTTAGAGATATACCCGCACCCATATGATAGAAATTCCAAAGAAAATTAGTATTGCCACCCTGAGTAATAGAATAGATGACACTATTATGCAAACCAAGGTCAGCACTAGGCGGGTATCCTTCGCGAAGCATTAATAAAATTCTATAAAGGAAGGCAAAAACCACAATAAGCGACAGCACCAAGTAAGTTTTTGATATTTTAACCATTAAATGCCTTCCATATCTATCGAGTAAGCTTATAGTCAGAGAAAGCTGATAAAAAGAACAAGCTTAAATATTTTTCCAGTTAAACTAGTCACTACTTTTACGCACTATTTATAGATAAATTGCATATAGGCAAATAAGGACAATCTACAACACTACATTATATTGAAAAAATAGTTTGATAGATGATTAATTAATTTAGAGAACTTAGTTTTCTGATTTTCTAATTTATAGTTGATGACACTGTTATTTAGATTGATGTTTTTAGTTTACTATTTGAAGGTGTTGTTCTTGGAAGTACCCCCTTTTTTAAGTAGGCAATAAAAGAAATCTAATCAGTTCTGACCTGAACTATAATACTTTAAGTTGTCTCATATAAGTCTCTTAACGCAAAAATTGATGTATAAGCACAATCACAGCCTATAAATTATTAAAATTTAATTTAATACCATAAATACAAGATCGATTTTGGAAGTATAGTATGATAGCATATAAGCTAAATAAATATATAATTCAGCTGAGTACTCTTGTTCAAATTATTTCGAAGCCCAGCTGAATGGCACTGCAGGGATGATGATAAATGAACGAAAAGATAGCGTTTATTCAACTTGGACATTATTCTATAAATGGGAATATGCATGCTATTTCAAAAGGTTTCATGCAAAGTGGTAAACAATTCTATGGTTGGCCATCATGCAGGGTTTTGTATGTAAAAAAGAGCCAGCAAGTAAAATTTGGTGGTTTAAATAATATAATACCGCTTCAGGACATCTGTTGATGTGAGCCGCTTGAAAGTAGCATTCTTGACTGAGTTTTTTTATCCGCATGTCGGAGGTTGTGAGACAAGATATTTAGAAATCGGGCGTCGGCTAGTTTCCAGAGGTCACGAGGTTCATGTATTTACAATTCAGTATGATAATAATTTAGCTAAAGAAGAACAAGTAGATGGGATACAAGTTCATCGATATGCATACTCTAAAAAATATGTTTCAGAAGACGGCTTTCGCTCTTTTAATGGAATTTTAAAGTACTCAATGGCAACTTTAAATCGGTTAAGAAACTCAAATTTTGATATATACTATGCTAACCAATGGCCAATGTTACATTCAATATTTGCAAAGCCGGTAATTTATCCACTAGTACAAGAATGGTGTGAAGTATGGGATAATCTTCTGAAAGCAAAAATCATGCAAAGACTGTTAAAAAACGTGGGCAAATACAATGTTGCTGTTTCAGAGTTCACGCAAGATAGATTGATAAAAATTATTAAAATTGCTCCAGAAAAAACCGTTTTAATTCCAAATGGTGTTGATGCATCTAGGTTTTATAGTACAAAAGAAAAAGTTCGGGGTCGAATAATCTATGCAGGACGCATTGTACCACACAAGCATGTAGAATTACTTGTTGAAGCTTTCCGAGAAGTTAAAATGAAAATTCCGGAAGCAGAATTACATATTATTGGTTCAGGAATAAGCCTAGAAGCAATAAAGATGCAATCAGCAGACATTAAGGACTGTTTTATTTACGGTTTTCTGCCAGAAGACCAGATGATTGAAATGCTTAAAAGTTCTTGGCTTTTTGTTCTACCGAGTGAAAGAGAAGGGTCAGGCATCGCTGCAATGGAAGCAATGGCTGCTGGGATACCCTTTGTTACCGTTAATTATCCTAACAATGCATCTAAAGATCTTTGTGAGTTAAACTGCGGTCTTGTAGTTGAACCAACTGATAGTGCAATAGCTGAAGCGATCATCCAGCTATATAATAATGAAACATTGTGGAAGAAACTAAGCGAAAACGCTTTAAATGTCGCTAAAAAATATGATTGGGACATGATAACCAATCAAATGGAAGCCTTCTTTGGCATGGTTGTGAATAATTCTGAGAAATAAACGCTTACAATTTTGGCTTCCCTTACTACTTATTTCAATCGTTTTCGCAATATTTTTTACGGTAAATTATACGATACTTAATGAACAGGCAGCACCCCCAGGAGCCGACTATGGAAACTACCTAATTCAAGTAGACATTCTTAACGACGACGATTTACGAGGATTTGGACTTAGACATCAACCGGTATACTTTGTAATCCTTGATTTACTTACCAAAATAATCGGTGACGAATTAATTGCATTAAAAATTGGAGCCTCACTAGTTTTTTCAATAATTGTTATACCATTCTTCTTTTTAGCAAAAAAACTTGCAGGCAATAATAGCATTACCGCATCAATTGCGGCAGCAATATTTGCATTCTTTGTATGTTACACGGAAATGATAACATGGGGAGGAAACCCCAACTTTCTAGCCTTCTCATTTATGCTATTAGCGCTATATTTCATAATTGATGTAGTAGAAAAACCCTCAAAAAAGAATATTATTCTTTCAGGATTCTTCTTAAGTTTAATAATCGGAACACATATCCTTGTAACTATTTTTACATTCGGAATTTTAATATTATTTTCACTTCTTCGAATCATATTTACAAAAAACCGCAAAGACCACATTAAAGGCAATATTAAAAACGGAATTTACTTACTAATATCAATTGCAATATTCAGCTTACCTTATGTTTCCCACTATCTAAGTTTCTTTAAAAACTCTGCAGGCAACATGGCTGGATTTAATTTAATCGGTTTAGGATTTGGTACGATAAACTTTACTGATACATGGTTGCTCATAAATAACTTTATAGCCATAATATCTATTGGAGTAACAGGCGTCTTTTGGCTAACTAAATATGTAAAAGAAAACAGAAATAATTCGTTACTACTGTTAAGTTTATTCATTGCACCACTTTTATTATATCTAGTTACGGCCCAACCGCTTCGTTGGCTTTACTTCCTGCCAATCCCATTTCTTTTAAGCTTTAGCATCTACGCAAGGAATCTATATGCAGATGTTAAACAAGTTAAAAAAATCACCATCACACTGTTTGCCACCCTGTTCATGATTACCATAATTATGAACCCCATTACAATGGCAGGCAATCATTTTACTCAAGCCGCAGACTTTTACCAGTTCGCAGGGAAACATGAAATTGAAGCATACGACTGGATAAGAGAAAACACCCCAAAAGAGGCAATATTTGCAACTTCAGGGCACTCAAATAATGTAGGCGGCGGAGGAAACTCTTATGCTTGGTGGATTGAAGGTTATGCTAATAGAATATGCATGTTCAATGCAGAAGAACTAGACTTCTACTCATTCCAATTTGAAAGAGACGAAATCAATGTAACGAATAGAATTTTTGCTGGAACTTATCTAATTGATTACACTAACATTAGGGTTGCTGATTCACACCCAGCAGGAGTAGATAACCCAGTTATTAAAGCATTAATCAACAATAAATATGAACAAGTATTCACCGTAAACGATGCCCAGAATTACGTTTATTTTTCGGCGTTAGAAAACATGGGAAAAATAAATAGTACAGCTACATATTTGGAGAATGGGGTTTCAAGTTTTAGCTATAATGAGTCTATGGCAATAATCACTGTTACATATGAACACCTTAATTTCTGGGTAACTCGGACAATAATAGTAGGTGAGAATGAATCATCTGTTGACGTTATCTACCAGATATCACCTAAAGATGTGACTATAGAAGAGTTTAGGATTAATATATGGTCATTGTTTGAAACATCAATCGAAGACTGCCGCATAGATAATAATTCTACAATAACATTTTCAAAAGAAGATGTTAATGCCACAATCCAAATAATTGAAACTAACGGACACATTTATAGTGCTAGTGGTATATTTTCAGATCTGAAAAAATCGCGACCTGTAGCAAATTATATCCTTCAACCTACAGAAGATGAACTTTATGCACACTTAAGAATTACCATAGAATCCGATGCATACGAAGATACGCAAGTTAACGCATATAGTTCATATGAGGAGATCAATTCACTTGGTATAGACTATATTATTATTAGTAAATACCGAGAAAGTGAATACCAAAGATTCTTGTTAGATTCCACTCATTATACAGTAGAATATGAAAATCCTGTTGTAATAATATTCAAAGTTACAAACTAAATTTTACTAAGAACAAAAGCACAAAATATACAAAAATTAGATACAAGATAGACTTGTAAGGAGTTATTAATATATAGTTAGAGGATTTAGGTAGCTAACGAAAATTTCTATGTATGCAACATTATCTGTTGGAGATGCAAAGTAAGCTTCAAAGTTTGCATTTTCGCGACTACGAAGACTTACTTCATAACAGCCACGAAAAGGGTTACCTCGGTGTAGTGTGTTTATTAAAGTACCCTGTGAATCATATAGGTATATATCAAGACCTATTGTGCATTTACTAATAC
Organism: uncultured Candidatus Bathyarchaeia archaeon; assembly: GCA_964434745.1. GTDB lineage: Archaea > Thermoproteota > Bathyarchaeia > Bathyarchaeales > Bathycorpusculaceae > JADGNF01. Next base: position 7,650 of record CAYSWL010000024.1, read on the forward strand.
CATCGTTATTGGCTGCAATTATTTCTGCATAAGTATAATCATTTCTTATTGTGCCATTTACAATAAAAAAAGACATACCTTCAGGTATAGTAAAATCAATATTGTCAGGCAAATCCTCAGTAGATTGAACGCTCCAAAGAGTAGCGTTCTCAAGAAATACTTTAGTTTCTTTATAAGTGTTATTTGGAAAATTTGGTGGTGAGGAAAGATACCCGGAGTTAACTACTTGGATAGCTGAAATTGGGATTGAAGATTGTGGATTTGGCTGTTGTGAGGCCGGGTTAAATAAGGCACTTGCAAAGAATGCTGTCACAATGACTATGCATAAGACAATAACTGTAAAGACAGCCAAGAGGGGTTTTTTCAAGCTTAATCCTCAATAACAGCATACATTACTAACATTTTCAGCTATAAAGAATACGGTTAACGCATACTTTTTGGCATAATATATTAAATAAGTGTAGTGAAATCATTATGAATACATACGGATTATTCCACTTATAGGTTATATAAATATAATAATTTTCGGCGCATAGTGGTTTTTGCAGAAAATTCATTTAGCCGCGTGTTTATTAATAATGAAGATGCCTTATCTTTGTTAAAATGGCTGAGCAGGGGACTTAGTCTTGGTTGGCTTTGGCAGTAAAGAAAAGAACATTGAAGTAGCATTAATGGCTGTCTTTTCAGCGCTAATTTTTATGCTATTCTTTTCTTTCCTAGGCGCCAACGGCTTAATTATTGGTAATGACTCTGCAATTCATTTACATAACGCACTTCGATTTTTAGAGGTAGGTAAAATATCTCTTAGCGAAGCAGCTTGGTATACCCCACTTTACCATTTTATTCTTGATACATTTATTGTGTTTACAGGAATTACTAACCCTGCCCAACTAGTTATTTTAACAAAAGCAGTAACAGCACTTGTTAATCTTCTTGTAGTTAGCTCAGTTTACTTAATTACTTCAAAGTTTTTCAGCAAAAAAGCAGGTGTTCTTGCTGTGACTTTGCTGCTGCTATGTTTCCCACTTTATGAACTTAACGCTTGGGGTGGATATACAAGTATATTGGCATTAGCATTTATGATGTTAACAATTTTGTATCTGGCATTTCCTGTTAAAGGTGCCGGGTATACGTTAATGGCATTCATTTTTGCATTCTCAGTGGTAATTTCTCATCAATTAGCCACTTTTATTGCGGTCTTTATTTTGCCACCATTTATTATTGCAGTACTTGCAAAATCCAAAAATGGGCATTATCCCAAAGCGTTGTTAGCAGCAATTCTAGGTGGAGGTATAGCGTTTGCAGTATACTATGTAATACCTATATTGCCATATCTTGACATTTTAATTGATACAATTTTCTTTGATTTAACATTGTACCTTTATCAGGTACCTTTAGTTTCAGCTGATATGTTTGTAATTAACTTCGGTTTCTTACTTTTCCTTGCTTTCGCAGGGCTATTAGTAGGATTTTTTGAGTTATATAAAAAGAAAGCATTAACTGTCTATCTGCTATTATCTATGGCGTTTCTTGTTCCTTTGTTCTTTTCACAATCATATTTAGTGGGTATAATGCAGCCTTATCAAAGATTTATTTACTATATGATGCCTCCTTTGGCAGTTTTTGCAGGAGTAGCTTTGTCTTTCTTAATTGATAGAGCTCATTTGGCTTACTTTAATGATAAGAAAGGGCTAAAACGTAACATGCTAAAGGTATTAGCGATTATCTTGGTTAGCACATTAATTGTCGTAATGGCTGTGAGGGTAAATACGCTTTCAGAAAAAATTAGTGAAAGCACAGCTTTCTATTCGACTTCTGATATGAGTTCGTATGAGGCTGGAACTTGGCTTAGAGAAAATTATCCTGATTCTACCGCCAAGGTTGTTGTAATGCAAAACCCCGGTCAATGGTTTGGAATATATTCAGAGAAGGCGGTAATCGCTGAAACGGATACTGTGGTAGAATGGATCGTTGAAGCAGAATCAATTCTAGATCTTTCTTATGAAGTTCAACATCCATTAACTATGGCAAGAGTTTACGAGACCAAAGGTAATGTTAGTGAAAACTATATTTATGTAAATATGGTTTGGACGCGATTATCCTATCTTGACGCTAATTCTGCGTCAGTATCGTTCTATAATCAAAATGGCAAAGAGCAGATTTATACGCTTTCTGAACTAAACCGAACAATCACTATGATCAATGAGACTGACTCAAATGTTATTAGTTCAAAGTTTGACGGAGAAGGTTTTTCTTTAATACAAGATATATCAGCTTCAAATGAAAGTTACCCGCTAACTATCACATGGCGATTTTTAGCTATTGATAAAAATCTTAGTAATGTTAAACTATTTCTAAACTACTATTTTGATCCATTATTTTCGTTCACGAATGCATATGTGCCCTCAACATTAAATTGGGAAAATCCCTGGGAAAATGCGTCAAAAGTTGGAAATGGATGGGCAAATACAGCTTTCTCAATGGATACAGTATCAATAGGCAGTTATGTTAGTGTTTACACTAATGACGAACAGACTGCGTTTGGGATAAAGTTTGATGATGTACCCGCATTTGGCACTGTTGGTGTGCTATCAAGCAGAAATATTGATGCAATAAGATTTGAATACCACTTTGATAAAGTTGAAGCAAATACCATGAAGGAAAAAACTTACCAGCTATTGACATTTTCACAAAGCAGCATACAACTTGAACCGGTCTCTGAGATGAATAGTCTTTTTGAATACCAAACCACTGAGCCTATTAAACCGGCATATCGAGACTTTATCACTATCGCTCAAGATAAGGACATTGGCTTTATAGTATATGATACACAACGCTTTGACCAAAGCCTTCTCAACTCAAAATATTTAGAATTAATCTATTCTAATGACAAGTATATTATATTCAAAATAAACATCAAATAAGTAAACCTGTACTTAAATAGGTAAATGCTAGAAGAGAATTAGGTAAGGTCTAAAGGTTGACCTGAATACGCAATTTTTCCATTGATTATGGTCATTTCAACTCTTATTGTTTGAAGTTTATCAGTTGATACTTCGAAAGGACTTTGGGAAAGAACTGTGAAGTCAGCTATTTTGCCTTCTTCAATAGTACCTTTAATATTTTCCTCATAAGTAGAGTAAGCGGCGTTGATTGTATACATTTGAAGAGCTTCTTCAATAGTTATTTGTTCTTCTGGGTAGGCCTGTCGATTAACTGCAGATTGGATAGATAGCAAAGGATTGAGAGGTTCCATAGGACTGTCGCTTCCGCTAATAACACAAATACCTTTGCTAATAAGAGTCTTTAGAGGATAAAGCCACCGTGCTCGGTCTGCACCTAAGTGTTCTATAGCAGAGTAAACAGAAAACTCGGAAGCGGCCACCAATGGCTGCACTGACACAATAACTTTGGAATTTCTTATCCTTTGAATTAATTCTTCATTAAATAAGGCTGCTTGATCTATGCGGAACCGATTCTGGGAGGGCAGATTTTCAATCACTGATAAAGCTGCATCGATTGCTTTATCGCCCATTGCATGAATAACTAACTGTAAGTTATCTTTGGTTATCCTGCTAGCAGAGGTGCTTAAGTCATTTGTATTGCGGGTCAATTTTCCGCTTTCTGCAGGTGTATTTTTGTAGGGTTGAAATAATGCTGCTGTTTTTGAGGCAAGATAACCGTCAGCAACCAGTTCTACACCGCCAATTCTAGCAAATTCAGTATTAAAAGCTTCATTTAAAATCGAGTCTGTTATCAGATGTTCGGGAACTATCATGTAAACTCGAAGAGATAGCTTACCTGAGGCCTGAAGCTGTCTAAGTATTTCAACATCCATAGATGATTCAGCTAACCAATGCACTTGTGTGATTCCTGCTTCAACAATTTTTTCGCAGGCAAGTGAAGTTATTTCGACTAGTTCTTCAGCGCTATGCTCAGGAATTTTTCGCCAAACCAAATCTGTTGCAGTTTCTCTCAATATACCTGTTGGTTCGCCTGTTGTTGAGTTTTTTTCGATTATACCACCTTCAGGTGGCTGTGTTTTGCTGTTGATACCTGCTAGCTCAAGTGCTTTGCTATTTACGACACATATCATGCCAGCGGCATGATAGAAAATCACAGGATTATTTAGCGAGACAAGGTCTAGATCATAACGGGTTGGCAGTCTTCGCTCAATAAAACGGTTTTCATCCCAACCGCGACCTATTACCCATTTGCTGGAAGATAGTTTATCAAGACGTTGTTTTAACAAGTTAAGCATCTGCGTAATAGATGTAACTTCAGTTAGGTTAAGCCACATTAGGAATCTGCCAAAATCTGCTACATGAATATGAGTATCTATAAAACCTGGTAGCACTGTGCTGTAGTTAAGATAAACAATTTTTGTATCTTTGCCAATTAAGTAACTAATCTCCTCAGTAGTTCCCACTTTAATTATGCGATTATCTTTGACAGCGACTGCCTCTGCGTAGGGCTGTGCCTTGGTCATGGTTAGAATTTTACCGTCGATAAGAGCTAAATCTGCAGACGTTTAAATCGCCACCTTCTAGCTAATATGTAATAGTTCTGGGGCGTGCGTGCTTTAAAAAAGATTCTACAGCTGTAGTTTGAGGGCATTACCTATTTTTGTTAGAAATGTGATTTTGCAAAACACATAATAGCGTGCGGGACGTGAAAAGTCACATATTAGCCTTTATGGGGAACTGATGTGAAAGCGAAGGTAACCCTTGTTAACCCACATTATCCGCGGGGAGCACCCAAATCTATCTTCTTACCGCTAGGTCTTGGATACTTGGCAGCAGTTTTAGAGGAGAATCAGTACGAAGTTGAAGTATTGGACTTGCAGATGATTAACCCAACCAGCCAACAACTTGAAAGCGATTTATCAAAAACTAATGCGGACATTGTGGGTGTAACCACATCTACCCTTACTTATTGGCCAGCTATAGAAATTGTTAAAGCAGCAAAGAAAGTTCTTCCTGATGCACTTACTCTTGTTGGTGGGCCGCATGTAACGGCTTTGCCTGAGCAGACTCTTAATGAGGCACCAGAAGTAGATGTCGTCGTGCGAGGCGAAGGCGAAATAACTATGCTTGAACTTGCAGACTTATCGAGTAAAAATGGCATGCAGGATTTAAGCAAGGTTGATGGCATAACGTTCCGTAAAGAAGGAAAACCGGTTCATACTAATAACCGCGCTTTTATTGAGAACCTTGATCAACTACCACATCCAGCTTATCATCATTTTAAACTGGAAAACTACCGTATGGCAGGTAAGAACTATCTTCCAATTATTACCAGCCGAGGCTGCCCATTTGAGTGCACATTCTGTCTTGCCTCGAGCATGTGCGGCACGCGATTTCGTACACGAAGTCCATCAAAGGTCCTTGACGAACTTGAATGGATGCGTGATGAACATCATGCTGACATATTTGCGCTTTATGACGATACTTTCACTTTTGATAAAAAACGTGCAAACGCTATTTGTGATGAGATGAAAAATCGCAAATTCGATTTACCTTGGGATTGCCGTACGCGAGTAGACCAAGTAACCACTGAGATACTTACAAAATTACGCAATGCAAACTGCCAACTTATCCATTTTGGCGTTGAAACAGGCAATCAGAAAATGCTTGATGCAATGAAAAAACACACCACTGTGGAAAAGAATGCTTGGGCAATCGAACTTGCTAAGGAGGTCGGTATATCAGTAGCAATATCTGTTGTAGTTGGTTACCCAGGCGAGACTCCTGAGATGCTTAAAGAGACATTTGATTTTATAATGAAAACTAAACCAGACTTTGTATATGTTTGCCAAGCTATTCCATATCCAGGAACTGAACTTATTGAAATACTTAAAGCGTTAAACTGGGAAGTATCTTCAGACTGGAACAAATTCGATGAACAGTCACCAGTTTTTAAAAATCCACTACTTTCACCTGAAACAATTGATCAAATGCGCGGTAAATTCTACGATGACTTCTTATCGTTTAGCTACTACATACAAAAAAGTCGTAAAAAAGACTTTTATAGTCAAATTATGGCAAGAACCGCACGCAATCATCTGCTCTGGCGTCTTAAAGTTCCTAAAGTCCTCGCTGCAACTCGCCGCTTAACAGGTACTAAACAGGCTAAAGCTGGAAACGTAGCTGACACCTAAACTATACTATCTGCTATTGCTTCATGGTAAACTGACAGTAACTTTTTTGCAATAATAGACCAAGAGAATTCAGTCACTACAAAGTCACGTCCATTTTTACCCATCTTTTGTCGTAAAGAGATATCAGAAAGCAGTTTAAGGAGCGCCTGTGCTAGCTCGTCACTATTAGCAGGACTAGCTAACAACCCAGTTTCTTCATTCCGTACTGCTTCAGCTACACCACTTACATTAAAGGCCACTACGGGTTTACCTGAAGATTGAGCTTCAAGCAATACTATACCTTGACCTTCCTGTATAGATGATAATGTGAATATATCAGCGCATCGATAAATTTTTGGCAAGTCCTCTTCGCTCACATCGCCTAAAAGAATAAAATTGTGTTTTAATCCTGCGGCAGCAATATCTGAAATGAGACGTCCTCGCAAAGGACCATTGCCAACTATAACGAATAAGACATCTTTGCATTCTTTAACAACTTGCTTTGCAGCTTCAACAAGGTATGTTAAGCCTTTTCTCGGAATAAGTCTGCCTACAAAGAGAACTACCGGTCGGTTGTCTATTTTCACAAGCGGTTTTATTTCTTCGACTCTACCTTCTGGAGTGAACCTATCGGTATCAACACCATTTGGTACCAGCCTAATTTTTTTTGGATCAATATCATAATATTGAAGCATTTTCTTTTTTGAGTATTGACTTATAGTTACTATTAAGGTGGCTTTTTTTGCAGACTGTTCTTCATATTTAGCTAGTTTCCACATGAACAGGTTGGCAAGTTTTTGTTTTATCGTCAAACCGCCTCTTAATGTAGCCTGGGCATATTCATCTGCGAGCACACCATGAATAGTTTGTATAATGGGAGCTTTAACATCACGTTTACGAATAGAGTTGATAAAACCGTACCCACTAGCAGTATGTGTCTCATAAACATCTGCTTTAATAACATCTACGTTGCGAGATAGCGTCTGGTTGAAAGTCCAGTTATCTAACGGGAATATTTTATCAGTGCTAAAGCATGGCACCACAGTAACGTGGTCAAGATATTTGACTGAATGTAAGCCTGCTTTAGTTCCGCTATAAACAGTAGTTGCCACATCATTTTTTAGGTAACGGGCAGTTTCAAGAATGCGCCGTTCTACGCCGCCTAAAAATAGTGGAGGTTGAGTGTTAAAAACGGCTAACCGTAGCTTACTTTTTTTAGCTGTCACTCCCCTCACCTTGGCTCCTATAGATTTGATGTACAAAAAAGAGTATATAAAACCCTTACCCGATATTGGATAAGGGTTGTTTTTTTATATTGTATTGATATCGTTTAAGAGGTAGATTCGTTTTTTCCAATCTTAATGCCCTTGTCTGTTTTGCTATTCTTCAAATATACCGAGCCTGCGATTGCAATTACTATAACAAGTACAGCTATTATTGCAACATAGATGTATAGCATTGGTATGTCTCCAATTTTTTGCTGGTCCCAGGGAATAGTAGGAGAGTTAGATGCTGAGTGGATTGGTGTTGTTCCAGGAGTAGGTAAACCTGAATTCGTTGGCGATATAGGAGCGCTTACTGTTAATAGTACAGATTCACTTCCTGAAGAAGTGTAGTAGCTTTTATCAACTAACCATTGGGCACTTATTGTCCAGTCACCTTCAGCGTCTGGTACAAATGAAAAGATAAAGCCGCCTTTAGCTGCAGTTTTTGTTTGAATTCTACTGACCGTGCCGTCAGGTTTGGAGAGGGTAATTGTTATAGTGGCGTTGCTTATCCCTGGAGAAAGCTGACCATTTCCGCTTGCAAGTTCTCCTACGCGGACTTCTGAGGTGGATAGGTTTATGCTTAAGCTGCTGCTTAATGCAGGATACTCTGAGAAGCAATAAACATTCCAGTCGTTGTTTCCTAAGTAGACGCGTCCTTCATATATACTTGGAGAAGCCCAACTATTTGAGTTAAATGTGTGGTAGTTGATTTTTTCTCCGCTTGTAGCATTTAATATGTATAGATGGCGCTGATCTGTTGCGATGTAAAGTTTGCCGTCTGCATAAGTTGGGGATACATAAAGTTCATCACCTATAAAAGAACTCCATGTGGTGGTGCCTGTTTTTGCATCTAATGCAACTATTGAAAATTTATTAATTAAATAGAGAACGCCATCATTGTAGACAGGAGAGCAAATTATGAATTCTTCTGCAGTTGGGTCAATATATTCCCATATTTTTTCGCCTGTTTCTGAGTTTATACCATAGTAAGCTGAAGTTGAGGAGGCAGCAAATACCATACCGTCAGCAACTACGGGAGAAGAATGCATATCAATACCACCCATAAAGGTAGGGAAATAGGGCAACTCTATGTTCCATATTTGGTTACCATCAGCTGCATTTAATTTGTAGAGTCTACCTGATCCGGGCTCCTGTGAAGTTATGTATACTGCGCCATTTACCACGGCAGGTGTGGAGGTTATATAGCCATTTGTTTGATAGGCCCATTTTATGTCGCCGTTTTCAACATTTAAGCAGTATGTATTGTTATCTAGCGCTCCAACATAAACGTGGTCTTCTACAATTGTGGGGGAGGATCGTAACATAACAGAAGCTGCAAAGTTTGCCTCTACAAAACCGCCAGTAAATTGTTTCCAGAGCATAGTGCCATTATATGCATCAAGACAGTAGAGGTAACCATCATCAGTTCCACTGTAGACCTTATCATTAGCAACAGCTGGCGAAGAACCTATACGCGCTTGTGTTTCAAATTTCCAGAGTAAGCTGCCACTTTGGGCATTGACAGCATAAATATTTTTATCCTGAGAACCAAAATAGGCTATTCCGTTTGCAATGCTCGGAGAGGAGACTACTGATCCTTGGGTCGCAAAGGTCCAGCGTAAATTTAGATTTGAAGGTCCTGACTGGCCTGCAGCAGAATTAGCTGCATCATGGCGATACATAGCCCAGTTAGTGGTACTCATAGCCCAAATTTGGTGAACTGTTGAATACTCATTTCCTGAGATTGAATCAACAGACTGAGTTACATCGCCAGGAATAAGGTATAGATTTCCATATGCCACTATTACAGATTCGCGAGGAGCAAATGCTTCTATCGGAAGCTTCCATATTACTTGACCCGTGTAAGCATCTAGGCAGGCAAATTCTGAGGCGCCAACTACCCCACCATAAGAAGCTTCCTGGCCGGTGGTAGCATATATTTTTCCGTCTGCCACAGTTGGTGTACCAGGGAACATTAATGATCCAGGACCGCGGTAGCTCCAAATAACTGAACCGGTGTCTGCATCAACAGCATATAGGTTACCATCTTTGTTAAGAGCATATACTATGCCATATGCAACGGCGGTGCCGCTACTCCAATAGCCATCATCTGTGCCAGGGTTGAAACGCCATAAGATTTCTCCGGTGTTAGTATCAAAAGCATACAATGTGTTGTCATGTGTTCCACCTCTGAAAAATTTTCCATCAGAGTAACTACCTGAAAAAAGTAAAGAACCAGTAGTTTCTGTATCCCATACGATATCACCTGTTTTTGCATTAATCGCTACTTGGTGTGATTCAAAAGCGCCAGGGTAAACTTTACCATCACCGTACTGTATACCAGACCCTGTTTTACCACTACCTGAAACATATGTACGCCATTTGGCTACGGGTTCTTGATTTGGGTTAGAAAAGTCCCATGCTTGAATAAATGAACCTTCTTTTGTGTAAAACATTTTTTCCTCGGGACTATAGACGTTGAATGTGAACAGAGGTTCAGAAGTAGCTGCAAATACGTTGCTTGTCCAAAGTATTGTACCTGTTTCAGGATCAAGACAACTATTTCCAACTACCATGTGTGAGGAATCAATTTTGTAAACTGAAGGCCAAGGACCAGGATTAGGTATTACAGTACTCCAAAGGATATTGCCTAAAGTGTAATCTAAAGCATACACAGTTGTGTGGCTGCACACAAAAATTTTTCCATCAAAAGCAGATATATGACTTTGGATATCAGTGATATTTGTTTTCCAAAGAATATCTGGAGCCTCAGGAGCAGGCCCTGCAGAGTAGCGACTAAAAGAAGAGTCACCACTAAGTTGAGGCCATTCATACTGAAGCAGGTCAACGGAATTAGTGGCTATTCGGTAATTATTTGACTCGGAAGTTGCAGCCTGCCCAAAACCTGCAAGCATGGCAAATTCTGCAACAATAAGTAACAATACCAAATTTGCTACTGCAAAAACGATTTTGGATTTGAACTTCTTTCCAGACAATAAATTATGGTGTGTCAGTTGCGTCCCCGTTCCTTATTGTGATAAAACATATAGTTTCAACATAAACCTTTTGTAAAAACAGTTAGATGAAAAAATCAGTAAAAAATGATGTTATAGAGATTTTGCATGATATTCGGTTAAAAGAACAGAATAGGCCCAAACCAGCTTTTTAAACATCAAAACGCCCTTTGATTATTTTTCTTTGAACTTGTCTTATAGATAACCCTTACAATCACTACTGTAACTATTGTAAACAGTAGAAGAAGCGTCCATAAAGGAAGCTCTGGAACGGTCGGTGAAGGAGAAGGACTTAAAGTTGAGGTGGGAGTTGTAGTTGGGGTTGAGTTTGATGTGGTTGTTTGAGTTGGTGAAGCTGTTGATGTTGGCGGTAGTGTCAGTGGATGTAACAAGCGAAGTGGATGTTGGTAAAGGCGTAGGTGTTGGCATGTGAGTGTCCTTAAGGGGTTGTATTATTCAACTTGGTCTTTTTGTTCAATAACTACAAAAGCACATGTCAAGCATCCGAAGTCATATATGATATCAGCTATTGTTGCAACACATAGGCTGTAGCGAGCTGTTGGTATGGGTGTTCCAAGGCTCCAAGAATCAGTTGCGGGGGCACAAATTTGATTGGTTCCCACTATAGAGTAGTCGTTAGCTCTTCCACATATGACATGGATTTTGTTTTGGTATGTTACCGCTGAAATATCGCCGCGCCAAGTTGGCATGGACTTTTTGTTGTCCACATAGCTCCAAGGTCATTCTCATAGGTAATTGAACTTTTAAAGGCATAAATTTTCGTGTTAGCTACAGCAGCTTCTAAGCATACAATTGCAGTGGGTAAAGATTCACAGAACATCCAAGGAGCCTTTAAGCGTCTACTAATTTGAAAGTAACTGTACCTGCAAATGTTAAGCTTATTAGAAGAACAACTAAGATTGCGTACTTTTTCATTGGCGGCTAACTTTCCTTCTAAATATCACCAGAATCATTGATACTACTACAAGTAAAACTGGAACTATGAGCATTGTGAACTCTGGGATAGTAGGTGAGAGAGTTAAGGCTGGGCTTGATGAAGGTTTTAAGCTGATAGTTGGAGATTCTAAAGGTTGCGAAGGAGTTGACGGGATATTAGGTGTAAAAGAAGGGGACGCAGAAGGGAAAGATTCTAAGTCAGATGAGTTAGGAGTCTGCGGAAAAGGTACAGGCTTCATTAGGGGATAGTGGTCGATATTATTCTCATTTACTTCAAAGAAGGTGTTACCTATTCCCGAATTGCCTATTTCTGAAGCGTTTGTATATCTGGCTGTATAGTCGCTCCAGTAGTTGCCTACGGTGCCATTATCCCATATGTTGGTTTCTGGCCCAAAATACCAGGGGTTTGAAACTTGAAGATTACCTTGGGTACCTGCCTCAATCGAGGTGTTGTTAATAAAATTGTTATAGTAAATTAGGTTATTGTTTGGCTGTGTTCGTGAACTGCTAAGTTGCATACCCCAGCGCTTGTTTTCGACAAAGCTATTTTGGAAAATAGTATTTTGACCACCCATGTATATGTAAGTACCTATAGCATTACGTGCTAGGTAATTGTTAGCAAGTACGTTTTGGGTTGAGCTAGAAAGCTGTATACCAAACCGACCAAAGCCGGTTACGTTATTAGCCATAACAAAGCAAGAATTAGAAGAATATAAGCTAATACCAAAAGCCTCATAACCGCCAAAATAAATGCCTGAAAGATAGTTTTGGCTAATAGAAATATTGCTTGACGACCTAACAGTTATGCCTGCGCTACCGTCTACAACTACGTTCTTAGTTAAGCTTAAGTTTAAACAGTCATAAAGAGAAATACCTAAGCCATTATTTGCCAAAAAATTTTCACTAACTAACGAGTTACTAGTTGAATACATTATTATTGCTGCGCTATTGCTGGAGATATTGAGGTTTTGTATGATGATGTTTTTGCAGTTTCCTAAAGCTACAAAGCCAGCATCAAGCGGAACTGCTTTATCCTGCTCATCAAGCCAGTAATAGATGGGCTTACCGCGTATTTTGTTGGATGTATCTATGTTTTGGACGAAATCTGAATAGGAATGGTATGAAACTTTAAGGTTGCTATTTTTGCTGTTTAGTTGATTGTTTTTGAATTCGTTATTTCCAGAATAATCAAGAGCAATATCTATTTTGTTATCTGCAAAAGTGTTTCCTACAATTATGTTGTTGTTTGAACTTACTTGAAATAGCATACCGTACTCATCAAAGCCAGCTATGCTGTTTTGCTCTATGCAATTGTTATGGGCATTGTCTATCCAAAAGCCAACCTGAAAGCCATCAGCGCCTGTACCTATTAGTGAGCTATTCTGTATTATGTTATTTGAAGCGCCTATTAGAGAGATGCCATGTACAAAGCCATTAATGTTAAGGTTCTTAATGGTCACATTTTTTCGTCCATCAAGATCCACACCTTTTTGAATGTAGCCAAATGCAGTAATAGAGTAGCCTGCACCATCAATTACAATATCATCTTTTAGAACTCTTATTCCAGCATTGATAATTCCAGCATCCCTTGAAGCGTCAATGTTTCCGGTTAACGTATAGAGGTTGCCATCCCTTCGAATGTTACCAGTTCCCTCAACAGCACCATCTGATGCAATAGTAACACTTAGATCTGTGTGTAAATTTCCAGAAAACTGAGCCACGGCAAACTCGGTCGCAGTTAACCCTAAAGTAATAACGCTAACCAAAACAACTGCAAGACCCAACTGCATATTCACTTAGCACGTACCCTCCATTTGAAGGCAAAAACAAAAGATGCAACCATAAGCACAACTAGAATTATCCAAACTGGAAACTCTGGAACTGTAGGCAGCGGAGATGGAGGCATAGAGAATGTTGTTGTGGGGCTCGATGTAGGTGAAGTTGGATGTGGTGATAGACTTGTGATAATTTCAGGTGTAGGCGAAGGCGAAAGGGAAGGCGAATTGGAAGCATATTCCGGTAAATTTGATGTGTCTATAAGTTCAATGAGTGGGTAGTTATCTTGACCGGAAACGTAGCTTACAAATCCATCGACTGTTTGGTCCCATTTATGCCCGTTTACTATATATGGTGTGTCGCCTATGCCATCTCCGTTGCTGTCTGTGCCGTTATAATCGCCCCAGTAGTTACCTATAGTACCGTTGTCCCAGCGGGTACCCTTTACGCCATCATCGATTTGAATCTTGCAAGAGTCTGCTGTGAAGATGTTACTATAAAATGTGTTGTCTGTAGCGCCATCTTGAAGCACTATGGCAAATCCGTTATTTGCCACATAGTTTCCATAGATTGTGTTGTTTGAGCAAGTAAAGACTGTTCGAATGGCTTGTCCATGAAACCCAGTTATGTTGTTTGCAAAAATAATGTTATTTGAACAGCTGGCGAAGAAAGCTATGCCTTCAGTACCAGTACGGTTCTGGTCTACTATGTAAGGATTTGGTGCTGGTCCGGAAATATTATTCTTTGCGATTATATTTGAGTTAGCTCGATTCATTATTATTGGGGTCATACCTTTGATTATGTTATCTAATACAAGGTTTGATGAGCCTTCAAGATCTAGGCTACCTGTCATGGCATTTCCTCTGATGATATTGCTTGTTCCGTTGCAGGCAATAGCTAAACCTGAAAAGCTTCCAAAGTAGTTTTCTTCAACTATAACAAGTGAAGAGTCTTTGACCGCTACTCCCAGAGCATTGCCAAATCCGGGGGTCAGCCTAGTGAATGTGTTACCGGTTATTCTAATGTTTGTAGAATTGTAGATTCTAACTCCCGTAGTGCATTTTTCAAACTTTACGTTTGTGATAGTTATGTTGTTTCGGGCTGTTATGATTATTGCATTGTTACCGGCATCTCCATGACGCGGAGCGCTGCCCACCCAACTTTGGTTTCCTTGAATCAAGCAGCCTGAACCATCAAAATAGAGATTGTCGCGCTGAATTTCAATAGTGTACATAGTTATATCGTCTGTGAGCCTATAGAAGCTACCTGCTCTTTCGATGGGCGCCATTGCCGGTTCAACGCTCCCGTCGCTTTTTATTAAGATTCGCAGAAGGTCAGGTCCAGGATCTGGAAAAAAGTTTCCCTGAGCTAAGTCAATAAGTTGCAATCCAGCCACCAATGAACCAAGCAGTAAAAACATTGTTATTGATGTTAGAGCTCTTTTCATATGACCTTCAATAGGCTACTAAGATTTGTTGCTTATAACTCTCCCCAAAGAACACTTTGTACTAACAAAAGAACACCAACAACAGAGAATGCAAAGAAAATTTTTTGAGAAGAACAGATAAAAACAGTAGAGAAGGAATTGTTTAATCAAGGTCTTTTGCCTCTTTAGTTTATAATGAGAGCATATACATGCAAAAAAGGTTGAATTGGACTCATTGTATCTTCGACTATTAGGCATAGAAGGTTGAGGTTAACTAAACATAATGTAGATTGGGCTATAATGCGTCTTTGAAGTGACAAATATATTCAAGCTAAATTCAAGTTGCAGAGGTACATATTTTGGGTACTGCTTAGGCATGTTTTCATATTAGTTAGATTAGACAGGGTAGGGCTTAGCTGTATACATGTAATAACATGTTTACTTGTTTTTTGGGTTCTGGGAACAGAATATCCCGCAAGGAGAGCTAAAAGCGTTGATATAATAAGTATATTTAACTTAAAAATAATTACTTGAATCGCAGTAAAAGTTAATCTATATGGTGTTAACGAGATCGAAAAAGAATGAAAGCTCAAAAGATAGCGAAAAATTTGGGGCATAAACGTAAAATTGGAAAATGCATATGGATATTCTTAGTATTTACCATAATGGCTACATCATTTTTTGCTCTACAGGGATCAGGTGTTAACGCCGCTAGCTGGTCAGCTACAGATGAAACGCTTACTGTAGCTGAGAAGCTTTTTCAGCTTGATCTTTCAAGGTATCACCCAAAAATTGTCAACGTCAATAATGAAGCCTCGGTTATTGGGGAGCAAGTTTCTGTTATGTACACACTGGGAAACGTAACATACTATCCCGATGGGGGAGTATCATCAAGGGAAATAGATTTTGACTGTGTTTTCGTAAATAAATCATTGATACGATGTAGTCTATATGTTAATACCGAAAATGCGATCTTTTTTACCCAACCCCAACCGGTAAAATATGCAGATATGGCAAGAAACTTTCTAAATCGATACCAAAATTATACTCAGTCAACGTATATCCAATCTTTAAGCAATATGCTTGGTCGGGTTAACCTAAGCAAGAACACTGAACTAATTGTTGGGGATATTAAGTTAGAAATTAAAGTTGATGGAGTTTTTACCCATATTCAATGGACCCAGCTTAGAGGCGGCTTAGAGACATATAATAGTGTAAGCATTATTTTTAAGAAGGGTTATTTGCATTTATTTGGAGATAGCTGGTTGAGCTATCAGGTTAATGAGCCGATATTAAAAGTTTCAAGAGACCAAGCGATAGGTATTGCAAAAGAATCAGCAAATAAATATCCGTTGAAAATTTCTTATGATGGAAGATCTTGGAGCACTGTAAAGTTTAGTTTGATGGATGAGCCTGTAAATGCTGTACTGTCGCTTCGAATTAGAGAAAATACTATGCAGCCATTTTGGCAAATTCAAGTTTATCTTGATAAAATTTACAGTTGGACATATGCGATTACAGTTGGCATCTGGGCAGACACTGGAGAAGTCGAATACTGTGATGCACAAGGTGGCGGAGGTATGGGTTTACCTTCTCACTGGGGGCTCGAACACATAAGACCAAATAACCTTACTAAAACATCTAACTATAACATATCTAAAGTCATACCAGCCACAGATACAACAAATGTCCCCATAAATGCAGCTATCACTATCGTCTGGACTGAACCGCCTCCAGTTCAACAAATACAACTAACACCTGAAATCGAAATCGATTATATACTAAAAGACACTTTTGAATGTAACACAACTACTTGGTACTTTGTCCAACCTTTAAACCCATCAACCACTTACGTTGCCACAATTACATTTGGCGAACATGGAAATACCAAGAGCAGCACATTGGAATTTTCGACAGAAACAACAACTAATAACTCATATTTACCCTCGGTAACCCCAACTATACCTGAAATTCAAAGTAATTTAATTCTATATTTGTTCATAATTATTTCAGCAGTTTCAATAATTATTATAAATAAATCTAAACATAAAATGGAATAGATTCTCATCTTCTAACCATTATTCTTGTAGCCATTAGTAGTTTCTGTATTTTAATTTACATAACAAAATTAATAGTATATCAAGTAAAAGAAGAAAGAAAAGTACACAGGTAATAATGACATCATGGCAGCTATCAAATCTTAGTCGGACTAGTGTAGATTTCAGTTAACACGTTATTTTTCATATAAATGTAAACCGGTCGTTTTATAATTATAAGTATTGTAGATTTTACTTGGAAAATTAAACTGCATATATGTAAATAAGGGTGATAACTTGGAAAATAGCAACTTTAATCGGTATTGTTTAGGAAAGTG
>CAYSWL010000025.1:0-24515 GCA_964434745.1 uncultured Candidatus Bathyarchaeia archaeon
CCACCCCCCTATCCTACACTCTTTCCCTACACGACGCTCTTCCGATCTAAATCTTTTTTAGGCTGTGGAGTGTTGGTTAACTTCGAGAAATTCAGGACATTGAAATTAGGGGAATTTCTGTTGACAGATACTGAGACTCAGAAAGGTCCATTATTAATGACTTCATGGCGCTCAACTGGAGCCTGCAACGCACGTTGCATTTACTGCAATGTTGACGCTACAGGAGCAAAAGCGCCTAACGAACTAACTACACAAGAAGCATTTCACCTGGTTGATGAGGTCGCCAAGTTTGGTGTTCGCTGGTTTGGCATAAAAGGCGGTGAACCTCTCACAAGACCAGACATTTTCGAAATTGTAACTTATGCAAAAAGCAAAGGTCTAAACGTATGTCTGCTTACCAACGGGTGCTTTGTAGACGGAGCTATTTACGATAACTTAGTTAAAAACCAAGTCTGGACAAGTGTAAGTATTGATGGCCCAGAGGAAATTAACGACCAACTACGAGGAAAAGGTAGCTACCAAAAAGCTTTGGCAGCCATCAAAAAGCTTTCTGAGGGAAAAATTCTCAACGGAATATGCGCAGCAATTACTAAAATAAATTATAAACATCTTGACCATGTAGCCGAACTAGCTGATAAATACCATGCAAACTTTGTCTGGTTTAATCACTTAGTACCTAGTGGGAGAGCAAAAGAAACCAACGATTTATCACCTACACCTGAGCAACTCGAAGAGACACTTAACCATATTTGGGATTTGACTGTAAAATATGAAAAGAAATTTGAAATCCATGTTCATTGTCCACACTTTGCACGTGTCGTAAAACAGCGCAACATTCCAAACTTTGATGAATGGTATGAACATAAATTCCATGGAAAATGCACATATTTTGCTTTTGGTGGCTATGTAAGCGTCACAGAAAATGGCGATTTAATCCCTTGCTTCTATACAGACCTTTCACCTACACTTCATATGCAACTGGGTAACATACGTGACAAAACCTTAACTGAAGCTTGGAAAGATGTTAAGAAATCAGAGTTTTACAGCAGTTTTCAAGACCGTAATGTACTCAAAGGCAAATGCAAAGTCTGTGAGTACCGCGACATATGTGGAGGATGTAGAAACCGAGCCTATTCATATACTGGTGACATGTACGAAGCAGATCAAGCCTGCCCATACATACCCAAAGCGTTACGAAATAATAAAAAATAACATCACCACTACTTTTTATTATCAAAAAACACTACTATTTGTACAAATCTATCCAAAACATACAAAGTAAAAATCAAAATTACAAAAACCATCTAAAAATGAAAAGTTCGTTTAGAAAATGGGATTTACCAAAACTTATAAGTGGGTTTAAGAACAAAAAATGTCAATCTACACTTATGTATATAGGATAGCTAAGGGTGGATAAAGCATAAAGAATTATGTGGATGGCGGGAAAAAGAATGAGTCAAAATAAAAAAACAAAGATAGCATTAGTTAATTCTCCTCACCTTGAAGGCTCGTATCATCATCCGCTTTTCCCGCCAGTCGGGTTGGCTTACTTGGCGGCAGTGCTGGATCAAAACGGTTATGAAGTAAAAGCTTACGACTGCCCAGCATGCGGTTACACACAGCAAAACTTGAAAACAGAACTTGCCTCCTTTGCACCTGACTTGATTGGAATTGCATCTATGACCGCTACAATTCCTATGGCTCTTGAATCAGCACGTATAGTTAAAGAAGTATGTCCAAATAGCAAAGTCATAATGGGTGGACCACATGCCACATTTGCTGATGATTTGATACTTAATGAAGAAAAAGACGTGGACATTGTTGTACGTGGCGAAGGCGAAATGACAATGCTCGAGCTTGCTAGGACAAATGCTAACTCTAAAAGCTTACCTGATGTGCGAGGTATAACCTTTAGAAATAATGGTCAAATAACACGTACAGGAAATCGGCCATTTATAGAGGATCTTGATGCGTTACCACGTCCAGCCTACAAATTTTTCCCTATGGACAAATACCGTATTACAGGAAAAGTTCATTTACCAATAATGAGCAGCAGAGGCTGTCCCTTTCAGTGTAGTTTTTGCGTTGCAAGCCAAATGTTTGGTGCACCATTTAGGGCTAGAAGCGCGAAAAATGTTGTAGATGAAATTATCTGGCTTCGAGATGAATATGGTGCCCAAGCAATATCCTTCCATGACGATACATTAACTTTAGATAAGAAACGTATTGTTGAAATCTGCGATGAAATGATTAATCGCAAAGCCGTTATTCCATGGGGCTGTCAAACCCGTGTAGATACAGTCTCAAAAGAAATTTTGGCTAAAATGAAAAAAGCCGGATGTAACGAGGTATCTTTCGGTGTAGAATCAGGTTGCCAAAGCATTTTAGATGCTGTACATAAAAAAGTTAACATCAGTCAGGCAGAAAAAGCCATTAAATGGGCAAAAGAAGAAGGCCTATTTGTTGCTGTATCAACAATAATTGGATACCCGGGTGAAACTAAAGAGTCAATGCAACAAACAGCAGACCTTATGCGCAGAATCGAGCCTGATGATGCATGGATTTGTATAGCTACACCTTATCCAGGCACTGAACTTAGAGCGCTAGTTGAGAAAAATGGTTGGAAAATGACTAATGAATGGACTAAATATAACACCATGAATGCCATCTTTGACAATCCTACTGTTGACTCCGAAGAATATGCTAAAATGAGAAAACAATTCTACAACAGCTTCTATACACCAAAATATGTACTACGCCAACTTTCCAAAGGCTACTTACACGGTAACTTTTATAGTAAAGTTATGGCGCGTACAGCAGTTAACTATATGCTTTGGCGCATTATGTCTAGAGGTAAAAACTAATCTAAATTATTCTTTTTAATTGCATTAATTTTTTTATTTTTATAAAACATTAAAGGTATCCCTATAAATGGCAGGGAAGCCATCCATAGATCGGGGTTGTGCTCAACAGATATAGTTGGCCAAACGGTTAGAGCATCACCTAAGTTTGGAAACAGGATCCATAAAAGTAATAGCAAGTCAAAATATAGACCAAACGCGGTTATCGTTGCACCAACTTTACGCAAATTTAATTTTTCGACCGAATCAGCACCTATGGAGTTTTTAGTAAATATACCAGAGTATATTGTTAGAAGAAGCAAGCCACCTATTGTTAGTATAAATTCAAAAGCGTAAAGACGAGAAGTCCATATAAAAGTTGTACCGCTGACAAATATTTCACTCCACCATTGCGCAGTGTAGTTAAACCAGAAAACAAAAAAGTAAGCTACAACGGTAATTAGCAACCATTTAATGGTAACTTGTTCAGGTTTCTTAGCACCAATACGTGATGCTAATATAAAAAGTATTGAAGGCAGCAGTATAGCCTCCAAAATGCAAGGTATACCTATACTAAGTATAAAGAATTCTTGCGAATACAATATAGTATTGTACTGGAATCCCCAAATGCCTGAAGGCAAAAAAGATAACCAATATGCTGCTTCAAACACAACTACCCAGCGGAAATAATATAATGTACGCATAGATGAAAAGTTATATCTGATCATATAGAGTCCAGCAGCCAGTAGTGCAATTAAACTAGCTATGGTTCGCAGGCTTAGACCTAATGTTGCAGGTATATCAGTAAATGGTACTTCTATGCCACCATGCAGAATTTCAATTAGCTGATAAACTGTATAGATAAACCAAAATAGTACGACTATGAACAAGCCGAGCTTGATTGACCATGCAGGCTTACCTGTCAATAAATGCACCAAAATCAGTTCTACTCAGCAGGTACTTAAGTTTATTCAAATAATTCTTTATTATACAGATTTTATATTAAAAGCAAATGCCTAGTTTGATTGTAAGGTCTTTTTGGGAATATGAATTTACGGAAACTTTATTATGTCAACAAACGTTTTTGAAGACGTAACGTTTAGAGGGTTCAATATCGTGACAAAAACTGTTGTCCCCAATCAAGATAAAACTGAAGCTTATGATCAAAGAGAAAACTGGCCACCCTATACCTACAGGGATTACCCAGACATCCAACCTGAAACCTATAAATCATTTATGGAGTTTCTTGATACAGAAAATACTACGGGTAGATTAATGGAGCTACAGCCGTGGATTTCTGTTTGCGACTCCAAATGTGCATTCTGTTATTTCCCAACTACAGCTAGCGCCAAAGTTCAAATCGAACCATACTTAGAGATGCTTAAAAAAGAACTTGCCATGTACGCTAAGACAAAATATGTGAAAACAAGCTCTTTTGACGAAATAGTTCTAGGAGGCGGCACACCTAGCGTCCTTTCAGCTGAACAAATGATAGACTTGTTTGATTTTTGCAAAGCAAATTTTCCGATAAACAAAGAATATTTTATCAAAGTAACAGGCTCCTCAAAAACGTTGGCATTAAGCAAAATGGATAAACTTGCCGAGTATGGCGTTTATCAAATGGATATGGGCGCTCAAACCTTTGATGATAAACTGCGAAAAGCTATGTGTCTACCAGACTCAGCAGAAGATGTAGAAAAAGCAATTAAATATGCACGTAAACTTGGATTTGTCGTCTGCGTTGATCTTATGTACAACTTTCCAGGGCAAACTATGGAAAGTTGGATTGATACACTCAAAAAAGCAATTGAATTAGATGTTGAAATTGATGCTTACTCACTACACATTGATCCCGGTACCCCGCTTGAAAAAATGATTCAAACAGGCGTTTCACCTCCACAAGCTGATGCAGAAGTTGAAAAACAAATGTACCTTGAAGCTTACAAACTTCTAACAGACGCTGGCTACAAAGCAGTAGGTCATGATAGGTACAGCCGAGTAGAATGGCATATGCGTGAAAACTGCTTAAACGGCTGGCCATGGGGAGGCATACTCACTACTGGGGCAGGCTGTTTTATGGGGTATATGCAACGTTTCAGTTATAGCAACATTGAAGATGTCAACGACTACATGAAAGTGGTAAGCGAAGGCAAACTACCTATTCAAAGACTTTCTGAATCTACAGATGATGACATGATGCGACGTGAAATGAGCAGATTATACTTACGGCTGCCTGTAAGCAAAGTTGAGTTTAAAGAGAAATTTGGCAAATTACCTGAAGATGTATTTCCCCAACAACTTAAGAACCTAACCGAGAAAGGATTAATTGAATCTGACGATAAAGAAATCCGCATAACCAAGCATGGCGAAGTTTGGAAAGGCAACATAGCTTGGGAATTTGCCCCTAAACCAACTAGCAGCTAAGCGGCTGCATCTTCTTTTTCTTAAAAAGACAAAGTTTCTGTTTTTCTACTTAATAACAAAACAAAGGGTATTGTAATAAAGCAATTTTGATTTTCTGCTAATAAAAGGTTATAATTTAGAAGGATTGATTTTATGAAATTTTGAGTTGCTGACAACCTAATGATGTAACCGAATATTTTTTCTGTGAAATTATTTTTAATGTTAAGGAAATATTGTGGGTATTTAGGTATGGTATTTGAAATGTAAAATTGGTATGGAAAACTTTACGTTATTTTGAAAACAAAAAGAAAAGGAAAGATTGGGGTTTAGTACCTTTTAGTTGGCATTAAACCGTACCAAGTCATTACTTTGGCGATAACTGGTCCAAGCACACCGAGAATAATCATTGGTAGCATTGTCTTGAATAGAGCATCTTCCCATGCTGTTTGTGTCATCCATGCACCGTATGAGACTGTGTAGTTGAAGAAGAACTGCAATAAACCGACAGCGATTGAAGCTGTTAAACCTGCGCCAAGGATTCGTTTGAAGCTGAAGGACCCGTTTGCTAATGAGCCTGCAATGTAGCCGATTAGTATGCCACCGACGATGTAATTGCCAATGAAGCTTGGATCAGCATACAAGTTAGGTGTGTATTCTGGACCGAATGCAATGAGGCTAGTCATTATGTTGTAGCCGGCCATTGCTAGATAGTACAGTGTGCCCATTATGAAGCCAGCTGCACCACCAGCCCATTTGTTCCAGATTATGCCTAGCAGAAGTGGAATAGCAAAGACTACCATTTGAGCGAAGCCGTGGGTAAGAACGACTGTGATAAAGGCTAAATCAGAACCTGGGTCGCCTGTCATCATGTTTGGTGGTGGAAATGCAGCATCGAGTGCAGGACGAAGAAGTGCAGGAAAAGCAACGATAATCAAACCGACGATAATAGGTACAACTAAGCCATAGCCAAGATCTTTTAGCTTAAATTTTTCTGCTTCCATTGTAATTCACTCTTTATTTCCATTATTACAATTGGGCGCGTTTATAAATTTAATCCTTGATCGCTGAATAGTAAGAGAAAAATTACGTAAAACGTTGGAAAATTAGCATACTATGAAAGCAAAAATTCAGAAAAAATAACAGAAAAACATACACACTTACAGAAAAATTGGCGGATATTTTCAAGTATTAAAGTAAAATCGCTGTTTATGTTTGAGCAAATATAAAAAGGTGAAGCACATGGAAAAATCCATGTGTTAAGGGTTTATTGTCGGGATTGTATAATGGTGCTAGCTAATGGTAGTCTTGAGGGGCAAACATATGAACATGTTCCGCATCCGATGCAGTCATTGTTCCATAGTTTCTGTGCCTTGTCGAAGTCGCCTTTCATTATAGCGTTGTATATGAGAATTGGGTGTAAGCGTACTGGACATGAAGATATGCAGTTTGAGCAGTGAATACATGCAGTTGTTTGTTGGCCTGGTTTTGTTTTCTTGAAGACAATTATGCTTGATGTTCGTTTGTTTATTGGTGCATCTGGGGAGGGCAATGCATGGCCCATCATTACTCCAGCTACGACGATTTTGCCCATTTGGGGGGCGTCTATATTATTTGCACTTAGTATGTTGCTGATTGGAGTACCAATTTTCACTAGCAGGTTTTTAGGATTTTCGATATCGCCGTTTAGGGTAGTTACTCTGGAGATTAGTGGTTCACCGTCAAAGACAGCGTTTGCGATGGCGTTTATGGTGGCAACGTTTTGGACGATTGTGCCCATTTCGTATGATCGCTTGCCGGGTGGAGTTTCATATCCTAGAATTGCTTTTTGTAGTAAGCTTGCATCGCCTTGCTGGTATGTGTAGTGTCCAGCGATTACTTGGGTGTCTGGTTCTTTACCGAATACTTCTTGTAGTTTAGGTATTGCTTCAGCTTTGCTTGCTTTTGTTGCGATGTAAACTTTTGGGTTGCCTAAGATTTTTCGGATTACTTTAACGCCTCTAAGTATGTTTGCGGTTTTTTCAATTAGGAGTCTTTCGTCTGCGCAATCGTATGGTTCGCCTTCGGTGGCGTTTACGATTAAGTTTTTGATTGGTTTATCTGCGGGGGGCGCAAGTTTAACACTTGTTGGGAAACCTGCTCCGCCTAACCCGATGATGCCTGCTTCGCGGATTCGTTTTAGTAGAATATCATTTGCGGTGGTTTTTAGTTCTGCTTCGGAAATTGGAGTTAATGTTTTGTCTTTTGTTTTCTTGCCGTCGTTTTCAATATAGATTGCTTGAGAACCAGTATCGGTGCAGCTATTGAATGCGTCTTCAATTTTTATGACTTTACCAGAGATTGGGCTGTGTACTGGTGCACTTACACGTTCTGTTGAGTCTGCGATTTTCTGTCCAATTGCTACGCTGTCACCTACAGCGACGATGGGTTCATTTGGTTTCCCAGCATGCTGATAGGTTAAGACTACTGCAATTTTTGGGTCAGGGAAGATTTCTATAGGGGTGATTCTTGCTTTTGCTTTTACTTCAGGTATTTTGACGAGATTTGCCATTTTGTTCATCTCCCAAAAGGTTTGTGGATACCAACTTTGTCAAGGAAGGGTACTGTTAAGTTCATTATCAGTAGCGCTAGCAAAGAGCCTCCGAAGAAGTTCATATAGGTTTGCATTAGAACGGTTAATACTGCTAAACCGACGCCGAAGATGATTTGTCCTGTGCCTGTATATGGTGTTGTCGCAGGGTCAGTTGCCATGAAGAACGCTAAGAATATTGAGCTACCGATGAAGAGTGTAAATAACATTCTTGCCAGCAGATCAACATCGCCATAGACAGTTGACATGATTAGGGACATGGCAGCTGCACCTATGAGGTAGGAAGCAGTAATTCTCCATTTGAAGTATTTGCGTCCGATTACGAACAAGGCTATACCTACAATGATTACTGCAATACTGCAAGCACCGCCAGGCCAGCCGTGGAATTTCTGGAGCAGCATTATGAAGTTAGTGTCAGCAACAGCTGCACCCATGGTAGGGTCGCCATAGCATCCTTGCAGATAGCTACCAAATGAGGGGTTCATTGGATCAGATGATGTTAAACCGATTGCACTGGCTAAGCGAGGAATATCAAAGCTCATGCCCATTGAAGTAACTGCAATGTGGTCTTTGACTAATAGTAGTGAGGTAATGGAGGGAAGTAACACGATGAATTTTGCTGCTGCAGCAGGGTTGACAAGTTTTCTACCGGCCATACCTTGCACTTTTTTGAATACTACAAGGCCGATTAGCGATATTAAAGCAACATAAACGAATGCTCCAGGAGCGCTTAATCCACCAATTGTTGATATTTGTGTTTCTCCAGCCATTGCAGGAATGCCGATGGAGTATGATGATGAGACAATTAGACCAAATACAGCTGCAGACCAAGTATTTCTTTCACTGTCAGAGGCAAACTTGTGTATTAAAGCGTCAGCACCTACGGCTACACCAACTGCGATTAATGCGTTAACTAGCAATATAGCGCCAAGAGGCAAAACCATAAAGCCAGTAATTCCATACATTTCGTAAAATTGGGCTTGCTCAGGTGTAGGAGTAGTGACTTGCCACCAGAGAGCTGCTGTAATTGCAGTGATTATCAGTAAAGCGACGAAGGTATATTGCATCATGCGGTTCTTAGACATTGGACCCGATATGTGTGGTGCGGGTTTTACAACTAGTTCATTTGAGGATTCGTTACTCATAGTGAAACCTTCTCAAATGGACTTGTTTATTTCAGCTTAGGTCTATTAACTCTTTCGGAAAATCGGCACTTCCGAAAAACGAAAAAAAATTCCCCGATATTCAATACACACTAAAAACTTTTGAACAAATCACCACAACAAGCAGCAAAGTTTTGCTAAATAATTAAATTTAATGTAGAAAGATTAAATTAAAAAGAAAAAAGAAAAATATTGTTTATTGGATTTTTAGTGGGTTTTTGCGTAGTTCATCGAGTAATTTAGGATCTTCCCGCAGCACTTTAGGAATATAGTTACATGCTGGGTCTGATGCAAAAAGATCCCCTGTATAGTATTCAGCACGTGTTCTGCAGCCACCGCAAATTTCACGATACTCACATACACCGCATCGGCCTTTTAAGTTGCTTTTGTCACGCAGCTTTAAGTGGAGTTCGTTATTTTGCAGTTCATTCCAAGCTTGAGATAATGTTTTTTCAGCTATGTTACCGATACGCATTTCTTCATGGAACCCACATGGACGGAAGTCACCATTTTCAGTCACGCTGATATAGTTGCCTCCGATTGAGCATTTACCTAAGAATCCGTTTTCAAACCAGTCCCAGAAATCCATTGGGTTTCTTTGTCGCACTATTCTTGCATAGTGAGGAGCATAAACGTTGACTTTGACTTTGTTCATATATTTTACTTGAAGGTCATAAATTTGGTTAAATGCTGCTTCATATTGATCTGCTGTAGGTGCTAGGTCAGGTGCGGTTCCTGCTCTACCTACAGGCACAGTGTTATGGTAAACGATCATCCTTGCCTTATATTCTGCTGCTATTTCAGTTGGGTGGATCATGTCATGAATATTATATTTAGTCATGGTTGTGACTACGCAGTCAAGAAGGTCATTTTCAGATAATCTTTTCATGGCATATACTGCTTTATCATAGGCACCTTTACCTCTGATGCTATCATTTGCTTCTCGATTTCCATCGATACTTACAGCTGTATGAACCTTGTATTTTACAAGGTTAGCTAATCGTTTGTCATCAAAGGCAAATCCGCTTGTAATTAGACTAGTTTCCATACCATATTTGGTTTGGGCGTAGTCGATTATTTCGAAAATGTCCTGACGAACTAGTGGTTCCCCGCCACTAATACCAAACCATTTGGCACCGAAAGCGTGCATGTTATCAACAATTTTTTTACCTGTTGCAGTATCAACTTCGGTGTCTTTTGCATATTCAGGAATGTAACTACAATATAAACAGCTACCTACACACCTTCTGGTACAGCGCCAAGTTACCAAGAAGCATGGTGCTTTACTAGGCATTGCATTTGGTACCATCAAATTCACAACTGCAAGATAGATTAGCCTTTCAGATATAAAATTTCCTATATAACACTTATTTTCTTACCGCACAATTAATAAGACATAAGAAAATATCGCAAAAAACGCGAAAATAAAAGCCGCAAAAGTAATAATTGATAGCAGTGTAGGATATTTAGTAATAAAGTATCAGTTGAATTTCTAAAGAGTATTTGAAATAATGCAAATAGGAAATAAGTGCATAACAATATGAATACTAACTATGGAAACGTTCACAAGGTATGGCAGCAAGCTGATTTTGCTTAATTTGGGTTTGGGTGAGCTTTGTTGAATTCTCTTTCAGCTGTTTGGAGTTCTTCGATAGTGTTAATGTTAATTGCAACTTCAGGCAGGTTTAAAACATAGATTGCTTGGTCGAGTTCAGGCTCATGTATACGGGTGCCATTGTTTACGTTAATTCCTGCAGGTACAACACTTTTCCCACAATAGTTAAATGAATAGCTTAGGCTCATACCGAATTTCTGTTTTGTTTCTAAAGGAACAGCAACAGCTAAAGCAGGTTTACCACAATGCAGATACTGTTCGATCACATCGTCAATAAGATTTGCAGTTAGAAGCGGCATATCGGATGGAACTGTAAGCACTGTTTCTAGCTTTAAAGTTTTTATTGCATAAGCCATATCAGAAACATATTCTTTTCCAGGTGTTTTAAGTATCTTCACAGGTAGTGCTTTAAGATAGTTCGCAGTTTTTGGCGTGTATTCACTTACGGCAACTACTATTGAATCAACCTTTTTTGCATCTTTTAGTGCGGTTATCACATGTTCTATAACTGCTTTTCCCCCGACAGGGATCATGGGTTTTTCTTCTGAAAGTAGCATCCGTGTTCCTTTACCGCCGGCCATTATTAGTGCTGTAACAGTCATTAAAACATCATCGCCAGTAAAACAATAACACAAACCATACGGGAAATTTCATTTGATGCCCCTAAAACATCCCCTGTTACACCGCCGAAATGTCTATGCGCAATAATTACCATGATTAGACCGCAAAGAAGTGCGGCCCCCACAACTGCAAAACCGGCAAAAATAAAGCCTGAAAACCACATTAACGGCACTGCAATTGTAAAAGATAAAACTAAAGCCGCTGCTAAACGTAAAGTGCCATTTTTATCGTGCATCGCATCCATGAAAGGTGAATTCATACCTTTGTGGACTGCTTTTCCTGCCCAGGTACCCACGACCATCGATAGCTTGGCACAGACCTCGATAACAATGACACTTTGAATGATAACTCCACTATGGAATTGCCCTACAGATAAAGCTGTAACTATGTAAGTCATTATACCTAGTCCAAGTGCACCTGCGCCAGTTAATTGGTCATGCATTATCTCAATTTTACGTTCCCTTGACCCGTGATACATTACTGCATCTCCAAAATCTAGCAGCCCGTCTGTGTGGTGTAAACCGGTTAACAAAAGTAAAACTCCAAAAGTCAAAGCGCCTGCAACCACAGTGGGTAAGAACTGTGATGATATCCAACCAAAAGCACCTGCAATGAGCCCAAGTAGAGCACCTACAAGTGGAAAAAGGTACATACATTTAGCAGAATCTACTAAGCAATCCATATCCATACTCACTGGCAAAACGGTAAGAAAAGCTAGCAGATTCTTAATTTGTTTTAGCATGTACGCACCTTTTAACCAATTCAACAGCACTATTAATGTTAAATTTTCCGCTAATACTCAAAATAATTATAGCAGATTTTTTTGCTCTTTAGGTATAGAATCAAATTTATGGATATCGAGATGACCATAGCTGTCGTTAACAGATATTTCGGTTTCTGTGAGTTTTATGCAGTTATTGAAGTTCGGTCCGTCTGTAACGATAGTATGATATTCACCGCCTTCTCCGCAGGGATCAACGTTTCTTAGTTTAAGTATATCTTCAAGAAATGGTTCATTTAACTCGCGGCCTAACCATTCTGAATCTAAAATGTCAAGTTTAGTACGAACTACTGTGGATTTAAAGCCTGCATTGATGAAGTCTTTGAAAATTTGTGTTGTATTACCCTGCCAAAGCGGTCTTATGGGAACTATGCCTACTTCTTTACAGACACGCTCGAGCCAACCTTCTTCATGATTCGCAACTTCATAGATATCACCAGTAACTAGACCTTGGACACCTTGAGCTTTGAATTTTAACAAGGCTTCCTTGAAGCGCTGTTCATATAAATGAGGTTCAGTAACCTGTTTTACTAAAGGCAACCCGAGAGCAAATGCTTGAGCGTCTAAAAGTGCGACAGGTATATCATGGAAATTTGATGCCTCTTTACTTTTCATAAAAGTCAAAAGGCTGATAACATCTAAACCGTCTTTGGCTGCTTTATAGCATGCAAAGCAGCTGTCTTTTCCTCCACTCCATGCAGCTACAACTTTCATATTTTCTTCATCACTTTAGTTTTTTAATTTTTAGCGTATTTTATCATACTATTCGTGATTTTCTTTAACTTTAAGATGACCAGAAACTGATGAACAGGTTTTTTCAGCATCACCGCTATTTTTCTCAGATACATTGAGCATGTTTAGAAGCGTATTTTCATTATCTACAAATACTGCTCCAAGTATCTTTAGCTCCTCAAATAGTGATTTTGCTTTTCCGTGGGTAAAATCTCGGATTTCTATTGGAACCTCGTTGATAACGTATGTAGGAATACCTAGTTTCAAAGCCATTTTGGCAGCTTCGATATTCTGTAAGTTACCTAACCCGAAAGGTACGGAGGTTAAAACCACAAGGTTTGACTTTTTAATCATCTCAATATTTGCTTTTTGTACTTCTTCGGTTACTGGAGAGAAAGGTGATTCGTTAGTTACAGGTATTTTCAGGTACTGTGCAGTCTGAAAATCAGTATCTAGAACATTGAGAACTCCAGCAGTAACGGTATATCCTGAGTCAACTAGAACTTTCATCAAAGTACTACCAGTACCTGCACCACAAATCAGATGTACTGACAAGTTTTTTTGTTGCTGATCTTTAGGCTTAGAAATCGGGATAACATATGGCAGCCCTGTAACAGGGTGCTTATTCACAATCGCGTCAATTTCAAAAACGTTCTTAATATTTTCACACGTCAAAGTTTCTTCGGCTTTTCCGGCGGCTATAATTTTACCTTTCTTTAGCATAATCACTGAATCGCAGTATCGTGCAGCTAAATTAAAGTCATGAAATACACCAATAATAAGCATCTTCTTTTCAATACAAAGCTGTTTGAGAATATCCATAATTTCAATCTGGTTGCTTATGTCTAAATGACTTGTTGGCTCATCAAGAAGCAATATTTTTGGCTGTTGGGTCAAAGCACGTGCAATAATTACACGTTGACGTTCTCCCCCGCTTAACTCAGTTACTAATCGTTGTGCAAGGTCCCAAGTTCCAGTGTATTCCATAGCCTGTTTAGCTATGGCCAAGTCCTTTGCACCTTCACGTTGAAGACGAGTTAAGTGAGGAGTACGCCCCATGAGTACGATATCTAAAGCGGTGAAACTAAAGGATATAGAACTATCTTGCGGGACTACTGCCATATTTTTAGCTACATCAATTGTTTTCATTTGGTAAATATCAGCATCATCAATCAGGATAGCGCCTTTGTTTGGTTTTAGTACTCTGCTGATGCTTTTAAGTAAAGTTGTTTTTCCCGAGCCATTAGGGCCTAGAATGCCTAGAAAAGTGCCTGTTTCAACTGAGAAGCAGACATTTTCCAATATTTTTGTTGACTCATAGAAGCAGTCAACGTTTTCAATTGTTAAATTAACCACGCTTTTATCACTCAAAATGCTTCTATCCTTCTTTTTCTTCTCATTAGATATAAGAAAAAGGTTACTCCGGAAATTGCGGTAATAACGCCAACGGGCACTTCACTAGGAGAGGAGAGAACTCTAGATAAGCCATCACAGAAAACCAAAAAAGCAGCACCTAAAAGCGCAGATGCAGGCAATAAAATCCTATGGTCAGGGCCTACAAGCAAGCGAGTAACATGTGGAATCATTAGTCCTATGAAGCCTATAAGTCCGCTAATTGAAACGGCAGCGCCAGTCATGAAAGCACCTGAAATCATTAATATAATTTTTGAACGTTCTAAATTAACCCCTAGATGTTGGGCTTGATCTTCACCTAAAGTAAAAAGATTGAGATCACGTGAGTACAGGTAGGTAATTATGATACCGACTAAAATAAAGGGCAAAACGCTTACCACACCAAACCAGTTGGCACGAGCAGAACTTAAACTACCAATAAGCCAAAATGTTAAGTGCCCGAGTTTATCTCCGGAAATTGTCTGTAAATAGGTTACTAAGGCTAACTCAAAAATGCCCACAGCTATTCCTGAAAGTAACAAAGTTGATATGGGGACTCTTGATCCAACACGGGAAATTGAGTATACTACTAATACAGATATAATACAGCCTATGAATGCAAAAATGGATATTGCACCAGTTCCAAAGCTAGCTATGCCTAACCCTAAAACGATAGCTAATGCGGCGCCTAAAGCAGCTCCTTGGGATGCACTTATTGTATAAGGGTCAGCCATTGGATTTCGAAATAGCCCTTGATAAACTGCTCCAGAGGTTGCTAGCGCTGCCCCAACTAATGCACCTATTAGGATTCTAGGTAGTCGAATCAAAGTGATTATTGGTTCATTAGCAATTTGCGCAGGTGTTAATTCAATCAAGCCGCCTATACCAGGCACATTTTTCACAAGTATAGCTAATGTGTCTAATAGAGGGACTTGAATGAAGCCTAGGTTAAGAGATAGAAAAATTGTTACTAGTAATAATATTGCGAGAAGCATAAGGCGAGCTCCCCAATGAGATACCTTCTTAAGTGGAATTGATTTTTTCTCGCTTGCTCGCAATGTTATATTCTCCGGTGTACAAAAAAGGGAGGGAAATATTTATGGTTGGTAGGTGTATTCTCCGAAGATTTCAGGATGGATTATCTGTGCAAGTGCTTCTAATGCATCTACTTGCCGAGGTCCAGGTTGGTTAAGTGCGTCCGCAACAACTATGAATAGTTTATTGTTTTGTATTGCAGGTATTGTGTTAAATCCATCTCTTTCGGCAATTCCTGCAAAGCTTTCCATTAAATCCAATCCCATTGAATCAGGGAAGATTATGATATCAGGTTTTTGAGCTATGATTGTTTCTGGATCTACTCTTGGATATGCTGTTGTTGCGTTTTCGAATATGTTTTGTCCACCTGCTAATTGAATTAATCCATCGATGAAAGTGCCCGCGCCAATACTGGTGTATGGGTCGCTGTATAGTTCAACGTAAATTTTTGGTCTTGTTGTCGCAGTAGCAACTGAATTAACTACATCATCTATTCTTTGATGAAGTGTAGCAACTAAATTAGTTGCTTGTTCTTCATGACCTGTTACTTTTCCAACCAAAATTACATTCTCAAGGACGCTATTCAAGTCAGCCGGGTCGAGAAGTAAAACGTTGTAGCCTAAACCTCTAAGTTGATCTGCTGCTTCTTCACTTCCTCTTGCAGCTACCACAAGGTCTGGATTAAGAGCAACTATAGGTTCAATTGCTGGACCGTAGTAACTTCCAATGCTAGTTAGATTGCCTTCGGCTATCCATTCTGAAAAGTCGTAAGGGTAATCGCAGTAGTCTGTTACACCTACAACATTATCGCCCGCACCTACGGCAAAGATAATTTGTGTATTACCTGGAGCTAATGAAACGATTCTTTGAGGATATGAATTTAAGGTTATTGTATGACCTGCATCGTCAGTAACCGTTACAGGTAGTGTTGAACTAGGTGATGGAAAAGGTGTAGCACCACTACTTGGTGTTACTGAAGGATTTGGAGTATCGTTTTGTCCGCTATAGAATAGAGCTATACCCACAGAAGCCACTGCTATGATGGCAATTACTATGGCGACAATAATTAGTTGAGAGTTTTTTGTCAATTTTTTGATCCCCTAATGCATTAGTTGGATAATCCATCCATACGAAGAATTTAAGACTTTCTAAATTCCAATTCAAATACGCAGGTAATTATTGGGATTTGTTGCATAGTTACCACGTAATACTTAAGAAAAGGAGGCTGCCTTGTGATGTGTGATTAGCATGAATATTGAATCTACGCCACCTTTGCTAAAATTCTTTGAAAAACAAGGCATTACACTTAAGGATTTAATTGATACCGCGTTAGAGTTTTATGTTCCACATCCAGGTGTGGAAAACAAAGAAAAAGCTTCAGCTATTATTACAGAAGAACTATTTGACGCTCTTAATGATCCGAACATTGCTACATTAGAGTATGCAGCATTTAAACTTCAAGAAGATGCTGAAGCTAACCGCATTCCAGGTTTAACTCAAGAAATTTTTATGGGCAGACCAGGATTAATAGCAGATGAACTTATTGGCATAGCAATTGCAACATACATAGCAGGAGCTAGAGGTGTCTTTGAATTCACACGCTTCGATCAAGTAAAACCAGGAATTCTAAAAAAACTTGGTGCAATTACTAACGATGCTATAGGCGGACTATTAGCAGGTGTTTCATCTAATATGTACACAAAAGCTCAAAGAAGTAGCCAATAGCTCAAAGCTTGCCCTAAACCCGCCATATTTTCCATAATAGGATCATTTTTAAAAGGATAGAGCATAATATACATAGCGTTTAGCTCAAAGGTTTATTAATTTTCAATAAATTAAAAATAAGCTTGAAGACATCATTTACAGTTTTAGTTTTTTAGAATTGTGCATGCAAAAATTATACATTTGGTACATAAATATTGAAATGTTAAACCTTCTTAAGAGCAATAGCATCATCTTAAAGGTTAAAGAAAGGCAATTACCAGAAAGATTATAATACTTTATATGGTGAGGAGATTCAAGCAGTTGGGCTGAATTGGACCAGAAGCAACTTTGCATTGTTACACATGCGTTTTTGCCTCAAGTAGGCGGGATCGAAAGAGTTGTTTACGAACAGTGCAAAAGGCTTCTTGAGCATAAGTATAATCTTACTGTATTAACGCATAAAAATTGCAGATGCAATCAATATATTTATGATAAAATAAAAGTTCGATGCTATGACGCAATGAACCTTGGAGCAAGGTTAGGGATTCCGTATCCAATACCTAACATTACTAGTTACAAAACTTTTCTAAGCTACATTAAAAATAGTGAAATTATTCACGCCCATGGTCACCCATATTTGTCATCGCTTATCGCAGTAAAGCTTTCGAAAAAGTATAAAAAACCATTCATACTTACACAGCATAATACCTTTATAGATTATAATAGTATATGGAATA
Organism: uncultured Candidatus Bathyarchaeia archaeon; assembly: GCA_964434745.1. Classification (GTDB taxonomy): domain Archaea; phylum Thermoproteota; class Bathyarchaeia; order Bathyarchaeales; family Bathycorpusculaceae; genus JADGNF01. The sequence goes on from CAYSWL010000025.1 coordinate 17,611, forward strand.
ATGTAGAAAAATTAAACGATCTCGCAGTTGGAAAACAAACCATACGAGATGCAAAGAAAATAATTACAGTAAGCAAAGCAACTAAGAATTATGTTCTAAGCTTAGGTGCAGATCCAGAAAAAGTTGAAGTCGTTTATAATGGTGTTGATTTAGATAGGTTTAAGATTTTGCCTGGAGCGGAAAAAGATATCAGATATAAATTAGGCATACCAAATGACGCGATTGTTGCAGCAATAGTAAGAAGAATTGTGTACAAAAACGGTATTGATACGTTATTAGAGAGTGCAAAGATAGCTATTAAGAACAATACCAAACTGGTGTATTTAGTAATTGGGAAAGGCCCTGACTTTAAGGAAATTAAATCTAAAGTATCACAATTAGGTATTGAAAGGAACTTTATTTTAACTGGGTATGTATCTGATGAAGATTTACCATTATATTATAATGCAAGTGATTTCTCGATTTTACCTAGTAAGTCTGGTGAAGGCTTGCCGTTAGCAGGTCTTGAATCTATGGCGTGTGGGTTACCCCTGCTAGCAACTAATGTAGGTGGAATAGGAGAAATTATGATAAAAGGATGCGGCCAACTTATAGCTCCAAATGATCCTATGGCCATGGCAACCGCCGCGCTGGATTTAGCCAACAATGAACCAGCCAAATGTAAAAAAATCCTTAGTCGATACATGAAAGAAAGGTATAGTTGGGAAAAAAACGTAGAAACACTTACAAGTATCTATGAGGAAATTATTTAAACCTAATAGAAATTATATTAGCGTTCACGCATGAGGTCGGCAGTTCTATGACGACTAAAGTAGATATGGTATCAGTAATAATTCCAACGCTTAATGAAGCAGGTAACATACGAGAAGCTCTAAACATAATAGAGACAAAGCTAGCTTACCCAAAGGAAATTATTGTCGTTGATGGAAATTCTACGGATGGAACTCTTGAGATTGTTAAGGATTCAAAATGCAGGTTGATCATTGAGCCACGTCGTGGGTATGGTTTAGCTCTCAGAACAGGCATGAAACATGCAAAAGGTGACGTTGTTGTAATGGTAGACGGCGATGGAACATACGAGATAGAAAAAATTAATCATCTGCTTGAAAAGATGATGGAAACTGACGCTGAAATGTGCATGGCTACTCGTATGTATGATGAAAGAAAAGCTATGGGTCTACGTAATTTTATCGGAAATAAGATTATTACTTTCTGCTTTAACATGTTATATAAGCAAAATATCAGTGATACGCAATCAGGTTTTAGGGCAATTAGTCTTTCAGCGATAGAAAAAGTAGAATTTAAAGAAACTGATATGGCATTTGCCACTGAAATGTTGATAAAATTCGCAAGAAAAGGATTCAAAATTGTAGAAGTCCCAACGTCATATAGACTTAGGAAATATGGTAAGCCGAAACTCAGACCCTTCCAGTCAGGAATTGAGATTTTGGCAACTATACTTAAGGGACTTAGAGCGTGATAGCATATCTAAAGCCGCAAGCAAGTTAAAAGACTCGGATTTTAATAATCATGGATATGTTGCTTCTGTTGCTATTGCGTTACTTATAGCGGCAGTTCTTCTGGGATACTACTTTTTTGAGTTACAGCCAAATCCAACCCAATATATGAGCATTAGCATTTTGGATGATCAAAAGAAAACTGACAATTACCCAGAATATTTGGTCTGTGGAGTAAACAATACTTTTAGTATCTATATAGAAGTAAAAAATCAGATGAAAACAGAAATAGACACAGAGGTTCGTGTGCGGGTAATAAAGCAGTCAATTTCTAAAATGCCGTTAGAGTCTATTATGCCTTCGGCAATTTTTGCTAATAAAATTCTCAGTGGAGGAGAAAGTGAGAATTTTGTGACTATTACGTTAGATAATCCTGATGTATACTCAGTTGTTTTTGAGCTATGGACTAAAGCTGTCGAAGATGAAGTGTTTGAGTTTTCTGATAAATATTGTGTTTTAAACATCAAGGTTGTGTAACACTTACAGTAGAATGAAGAGGGGATTGTTGCCCTTTTGTAGCGTATTGTTCTTCGGTGTCTATGCGATGTACATTGTTGTAGGCGCAGAAAGGTATGACTTGAAGATTTGGTGTTACATAGTGGACAACGCATCGTCGTACGCGGTTGACGTCAAAGTTATATTGGTCCATGAAAGCCATGCAGCCTAACATGAAAATTCGGCGTCGTATAGGTCCAAGCGATTGATAGCTTGGTGATACAAACATTTTCAAGATTGCCTTCATTAATGTAAAGAGTCCAACTTCTTTGGTTACCAATAGCATGTCAAGTGAAATTGTAGAAGACATAAACAATGTAGCTAGTAGAGAAAATTTGCTCTGTTTTTCGACATTCTTGGCGGTCTTAAGTATTCCACGGAAAAACCTATCAAAGTTAACGAAGCGATTAATTGGTATCATTTTGCCGCTTTTTGATACATATACCCAGTTTACGATGCCACAGTGTGGGCTACAGGAAAATAGTGGCCAGGGTTTTTTCATAAATTTTCGCATTAATTTGATTGGGGAAACCATGATACCTAATGGGAACATGTCTTTAGCACTAATTTCATTGTTAGTTTGACTTTGAACTTCTTCTGCAAATTGCCAGTCTCGCCAAGCGTCTTTAGGTGCTTCGATTGCACGTCCGGTAAATGCAATAGGTTGGAAGATTATACCTCTTACAATATCTGAGTTCTTTGCGGCAAATCTAATAATATCGCCTACTTCAGAGTCATTGAAACCGCGTATTAATGTAGTAACTAAAATAACTTCCATGTCAAGCTTGCGGCATACATTAATGGCTTTGTATTTTGACTGCAGCATTTTTTTGCCGCGGATTTTCATGTAGACATCATCATGGAAGGTATCAAATTGCAGGTAAACTATGTTTAAACCACTTTGCTTGAGTTTTAAAGCCAAATCAGGATCCTGTGACAAACGAAGTCCGTTAGTTGCCATTATTGTCATAAATTTAAGATTGTGCGCTGCAGCCACTATTTCGGCAATATCGTCTCGTTGTAATGGTTCGCCTCCGGAGAATAATATTGCAGGAGGTTTAGGGGTACGCTCACTAAGAAAGTTGAGCATTTTAATTAGGTCATCTTTGGTTGGTTCGTATTCAACTATATGATCATTAAAGGTTGAAAAGCACACTGGGCAACGAAGATCACATTTTTTTGTAACATCAATTACGCCGATTACGGTGTCTGAAACGTGACTGGTACATGTTGAACAACCTTCAGGGCAGCCTTTAGGATTTTTGGGACTATTTGGATCTTCGAAGTGTTTAAAGTAGTCATATTCTTCAGTGAAATTGTATACTGTTGGACTTTGCCAGTGAGTAATTGTAAAGTCACCATGTTCATCACAGTGCTTAACCATTACGACTTTACCATCTTTTTTTGCTAGTTTAGCATCTATTTTTTTCTGGCATACCGGACAGATACTTTTTGTTTTAGTCATATAAGCCCTCAAATTAATGCTGATACTGCTTGAACTATTAGTGCTAAAGGCAAAAGAATCATAGACATAGTTACTAATCTTTCGTATTTTCGCACATTTGTAATTGTTGCATCAGAAGTCACTAGTCTAGCCGAGGAGTAGATAAGAAGTAGGCTCCATAAAGAGATTAACAGAAGATAATAGATACTAAAGCCAGCTATGAAGTAAGGAAGAGGCGCAAATATTCCACATATTATAAAAAATATTGCACCAACTTTAGTTGCGCCAAAATTGCCAATTTTCTGTGGCAAAGTTGGGTAACCAACCTTAGCATCGCCCTCAAGACTTAAAACATCACGTAAAACATTACCGCCTATTGTACCAAACGCGATAGGGTATAAACTTAGCGAGATTATGGTTACTTCATTGTATATTGCAGCTTCACCATAAAGAAAAGCTGTTCCAGTTAAAATACCCATAAGCAAGTTAGCTGCAAAGCCTGATTTTTTCTTTACCAACGCTGAATAGACTATTAGCAACACGGAATCTGCAAATAAGATTATGAAACTTGTCGTATTAATTAGGGACGCAAGAATTAGACCTATAGCAAATAAAAGAGAAGCAATAATGACAACACTTTTTTGAGATAAAGCTCCTGAAGGTATAGGTCTTTTAGGTTTAATGATTGCATCACTATCTTTATCATAGAAATCGTTTAAAGCAAAACCTGCAGAAGCGACTAGAGCCATTGAAAAGAAAGTTAATAATGTAACTTCAATACTAATTGCACCATTAGTTATGGCTAAGATTGCAAGAGATGTAAGAATTGCTAATCCGCCAGTCATCAACCAATAAGGAAACCTAAGAAGCGCAAGTATACCTTTAGTGATTGAGGGACGACTCATTGTTTTAGTTTCCTTTCAGCAATCAATTGACCTATATGATCTTCTAAACGCACTTTAGGTGTCCAACCTAGTTCCGTTTTAGCTTTGGTAATGTCGAACCAAATTGTAGTTACATCACCTTGCCATGACACGTTCGTAGTGGTTATCTTAGTTTTATCTGTCAAATTAAGTATTTTAAGCATCATTTTTGCAAGGTCAATAATTTTTGTTGTTTCTCCAAGGCCTAAGTTGTATGTTTTACCCACTGCCTTTTCGCCTGCAGAGATTACCAAAGCTTCGACAATATCGGAAACATGAACAAAGTCTCTAGACTGTTGTCCTGTACCTATAATTTCAAGCGTTTCAGGACTTTTCTGGAGTTTATCGAGAAAATCGTTTATTACGCCGTGACATCGTGAACCATATACATTCGCAAACCTGAGTATGGTAATGTCGAGGCCATACTGCAAGGTGTAGATTTGACAATATTCTTCGCCAACAACTTTGGATAATCCATAACAGCTGAATGGATGAAACCCGTAGTCTTCGTTAGTTGGGAATGTATTTGGGTTTCCATATACTGCAGCACTAGAAGCAAAAATAAGACGTGCATTGTCTTTACGTACCTTTTCGAGCACATTTACAGTTCCATGCGCATTAGTTTCAAAGTCTTCAGTCGGGTTTTCCATCGAGTATGGAACAACTACTTGTGCCGCAAGATGATAAATAATGTCAAATTTATCTAGACTTAGCAAATGCTTAAGATCTAAGATATCACCTTTGACAAATTTTGCTTTTGGCACATCAGTGACGTTTTCCATTTTGCCGCTAGATAGGTTATCATAAATGGTAACATCAGCGCCTAGCTCGGTAAGTTTTGTACAAAGGTGGAAACCTATAAATCCTGCTCCACCAGTCACTAAGATTTTTTTTCCTTCAAGTGGGTGTGTCATACCGCTCACGATAAAGCTATATCTTATTATGAACCCTGAATAGGGTATATGTCGAAGGCGAATGCTATAAAAACTTTTAGGGACCTGCTCTCTTTCTTAACGATTATCCCATTGGCGAAAACAGAAGATTTTGTGCGAACATCAGCACGTAACATGTACGTTTTCCCTTTGATGGGGGCATTGATTGGTTTTTTTGGAGCAGGCTACCTTTTGGGGGTACAATACATTGTTTCTTATTTACTTAGCATAGTTGGTTCGCTGCTAAATATTTCTACAGGGTTACTATCTCAGGCCATTCCTGCAGCTATGACAATAGCATTTCTACTAGTGTTCACAGGCTTTCAGCATTTTGATGGTTTAGTGGATTTAGGTAACGCAATTGGTGTTAGAAAGGTTGAGGACCGTAGAGAAATTGCACACCGGTGGGTAGTAACTTACAAAGGTGGATTTTTAGCAATTTTTGTGGAATTTTTAGCATTCGCGGGCTTGTTTTTGCTTGATGGTAATCTAGCCCTTCGTGCGCTTATTATTGCTGAGATAACAGCTAAGCTAGCTATGGTTACAATTGTGTGGAAAGGAAAAGCAGCACACCAAGGACTCGGAGCAAGGTTCATTGCTGATGCTAAACGAAATCTCAATATAGCTGCATATGTAATAGCTTTTTCAATTAGTTTTATCCTGCTAGGTTATGCAGGGTTATTTGTAGTGGCTATTTCGGTTCTTTTTGGGTTATTAATGAAAAAAGTAGGCGATAATGTTTTTGGCGGCGTTTCTGGAGATATGATTGGTGCAACAAATGAGTCAGCTAGGGCGTTGACTTTGATAATTTTGGCAGCGAGCCTATTAGTTGGCTTACCTATCTTGTCAGGGGCATTAATTTAATGAAGATTCCTGCATTAATTATGGCTGGAGGCAAAGGTAAACGTATGGAGTTGACTACCGAAAAACCATTGATTCCATTTTTAGGCAGGCCTCTTATTGATTGGGTTATTGACGCAGTTAAAGCAGCCAGTACCATATCGGAATTCTATATTGTCACAAGTGAAAACACGCCTGAAACTGAAAAAAAATGTATGGAAGACGGATTAAAAATAATTAGGACAAACGCAAGTGGGTATCATAATGATTTAAAGCAGGCTGTTTTACAGGCAGATTTGAACGGCCCTGTACTAACTATGCCTGCAGATTTGCCAGCCATCACTGGACCAGCAATAAACAAAATAGTAAATGCCTATGAAAGATGTGGAATGGAATTTTTAGCTGTTTTTGCACCAATAGAAAAACGTGAAGCATTAGGATTGTCGGTTTCTTCTACAGATGAGTATCAGGGGACTTGGTATGCAGTAACAGGAGTAAATGTTATCAATGGAGCTAAAGTTACCTATGAAGGAAAAATTGATACCGCTGCAATTATTACTAGTGATATTGAACTACTACTAAATATTAACACCCAAAAAGATCTGGATATCTCTGAAAAGCTTATGATGCAAACTGAAAAATAGCATGTTATTATAAATCAACCTCAATCAGTATCAAAACTAATAGTATATTACCAATACATGTTCACCATTTGGGATAGAACTTTAAAAAATAGATTTTGAGTTAGCAAAAG